>CAZUUI010000179.1:4365-4591 GCA_964622955.1 uncultured Chitinophagaceae bacterium
GTGCCGACGTTACTTGGTCTAGCTGCAATATTTTCTCTACACAAGACCACGCAGCCGCAGCTATAGCAGCAGCAGGTATTCCAGTTTTTGCTTGGAAAGGTATGAATGAGCAAGAATTTGACTGGTGTATAGAACAAACATTACATGCATTCAAAGGTGGAAAATCATTGAATATGATTTTGGACGATGGAGGCGATTTGACCAATATGGTTTTGGATCGTTTTCC
>CAZUUI010000180.1:0-3238 GCA_964622955.1 uncultured Chitinophagaceae bacterium
AATATGATGTTCAAGCATTTGGATCATCATTTTAGACAGTTTGGAGTGTAAAAATGCTTGACTTATTTTAATTGAATTTTTCGTAACTTTGTACTCATAATACCAATTATGCGTTACTTCCTTTTTATATCAATTTTTTTATTTTTTCAAATATCTTGTAAGGATAAGAAAAATGAAATTTTACCTGAACGTCAAGATATTACAGAAAGTGTTTACGCTTCGGGAAAAGTGTTGAGTCAAGGACAATATCAAGTTTTTTCGGAAATATCAGGTGTACTCAAAAAGCAATTTGGAGCTGAAGGAAGCCCCGTGACACAAGGTCAGGTATTGTTTGAAATAGAAAATTCCAGCGGTTTTTTCAATGCAAAACATGCCGAGTTGATGGCCGAAAACGCCAATATAAATGCCAATCAAAACAAAATTAGAGAAGTTCAATTGCTGGTAAATCAAGCTGCGGATAAATTGACCAACGATTCGCTTCAATATTATAGACAATCCAATCTTTGGGCGCAAGGAATAGGTAGCAAGGTAGAATTGGAAATGAGACAATTAGCATTTCAAAACTCAAAACGAAATCTTCAAACCGCTCAGATAAATCTAAAAGAACTCAAACGACAATTGGCTCTCAATGACAAAATGTCCAAAAATAGTCTTGAAATTTCGCGTAGTATGGGTGGAAATGCACAAGTGCGCAGCCAGTTTTCGGGCGTAATGTTTAAGGTATATAAGGAAATAGGCGAAATGGTAAGTCCACAAATGCCATTAGCCATTGTAGGCGATAACAAAAAATATTATGTAGAGCTGGAAGTAGACGAAGAAGATATAGCCAAGATAAAATTGGGGCAACGAATGTATCTAAGTTTTGAAAGTTATAGCGATAAAACCTTTGAGGCACAAGTATCCGAAATTATTCCACTGATGAACGAGCGTTCAAGGACTTTTTCCATCAAGGCATCTATGATTTCGGTACCGTCTACCTTGTATCCCAATCAAAGCGTAGAAGGCAATATTTTGATTTCCACCAAGAAAAATGCACTCCTTATTCCCATAGAATATGTAGATAAGGACAATCAAGTAACCCTTGAAAACGGCGATAAACGCAAAGTGAAAACAGGCTTGAAAGATTTCAAAAAAGTAGAAATTTTGGATGGATTGAACGAGAAAGAAGCCATCATTTTGCCCTAAATATAATCGAATGAGTCCCAAATTGTTGAAAGATATTACGGTTTCATTGCTTCAGGCACGATGGCGACAAACCTTGGTGGCAGCTATAGGCGTTACATTCAGTATTACAATGTTTATTACACTATTGGGTTTTATGAATGGACTCAATAAGATGCTCGATGGCTTGATTCTCAACCGTACGCCACACATTCGTCTTTTTAATGAAATTAAATCTGCTGAAAAACAACCATTGGAAAAAGCAATAAAAAATCAATATCATTTTATCGCTTCCATCAAACCCAAAAATGCAGATCCGTCTATCCGCAATTTGACGCCCATTGTCAAGGCTTTGAAAGAAGATAAAAGGGTAGAAGGCATTTCTCCTAAAATGTTTTCACAGGTTTTTTATAATATTGGCACAATTGATTTAACAGGAAATGTCAATGGCATAGATGTAGCGGAAGAGTTGCGTTTGTTCAATTTTGAAGATTATGTAGTCAATGGAAATGCTGCGGATTTGAAAAATGTACCCAATAGCATCATTTTGGGAATAGGCGCTGCCAAAAAAATGCAAGCCGAAGTGGGCGATATAGTTCAGGTTACAACCGTTTCGGGCGAACGATTTACGCTTAAAATTGTTGGTTTTTTTCAGTCGGGAATCGCCGATTTGGACAAAGTTCAGAGTTTTGCGAGTATCAAAACCGTTCAAAAATTATTGGGCAAACCCGAAAGTTATATCACCGATATTCAAGTAAAATTAAAAGATTTGAATCAAGCACCCCAAATGGCTAAGGAATACGCCAAACGATTTGAAATAGACGCCGAAGACATCCAAACCGCCAATGCACAGTTTGAGACAGGAAGTTCTATCCGTAGTCTAATTTCGTATGCGGTGGGCATTACGCTATTAATCGTGTCGGGATTTGGGATTTACAACATCCTCAATATGATGATTTATGAAAAAATGGATACGATAGCCATTCTCAAAGCCACAGGATTTGCGGGCAAAGATGTCCAACTTATTTTTATGGCTATCGCTCTTACAATAGGTGTTTTTGGAGGCATTACAGGTTTGGTGTTTGGGTTTTCGCTTTCCACTATTGTGTCGCATATTCCGTTCAATACCGCCGCCTTGCCCACCGTCAAGACCTTTCCCGTCGATTTCAATTCAAAATATTATATGATAGCCATTACCTTTGCTATTATCACCACCTATTTGGCAGGATATTTGCCTTCCCGCAAAGCCAGCAAAGTAGACCCCGTTATCATTATTAGAGGAAAATAAGTATGCAACATATTATAGAAACGGCTTCTTTAAACAAATTTTTTCACGACCCTACGGACGTGCAAGTCCTTTTTGACGTCAATATGAATATTCAGCAAGGGGAATTTGTATCGGTAGTAGGAAAATCGGGCTGTGGCAAATCTACACTGCTCTATGTGCTTTCTACTATGGATACCGATTATAGCGGCTCACTCAAAATCGATGGCATAGAAATGGGCGGCAAAGAAGAAGCTTTTTTGGCAAAAATCCGCAATGAAAAAATAGGATTTGTGTTTCAGTTTCATTATTTATTAAATGAGTTTACGGTACTTCAAAACGTAATGCTGCCCGCCCTCAAGCTAGCCAAGCTCCCCGAAGCGCAAATAAGAGAAAATGCTATGAAGCATCTACAAAATCTGGGGATAGACAAACTGGCGGAAAAAGAAGCCTTTCGGATTTCGGGAGGCGAAAAACAGCGTGTGGCTATAGCCCGCGCCTTGATAAATGATCCCTTGATTATTATGGGCGACGAACCTACAGGGAATTTGGACAAGAAAAATACCGAAATTGTATTTGAAACCTTTCAGCATATCTCGCAGAGCTATAATCAAGCCTTGCTTATCGTTACCCACGACCCAGGATTTGCCAGCCGAACCCATCGAATCATAGAGATGGAAGACGGCAGAATTGTGAAATAAGAATATGATAAACACTTGTTTAAACAAAATGTTCCACACGATGTTTAAAAGTTAATTCATTAGCTTTCAAAAAGTTCTTTAATTTTGCTTCTTAATTACACGTAATGAAAGT
>CAZUUI010000180.1:3248-4590 GCA_964622955.1 uncultured Chitinophagaceae bacterium
AATAAAACACATTATTTAACTTTTTGAAAAATTGATTCTAGGTTAATCCATAAATAAATATTCTTATAGAAAAATGATTTTATAATTTTAGAATTGAAAAAATATATTTAACGTACAAAATTATTTATTTTTTGTCTAATTGAAAACTTTTATTCCACAATATGTTCAAAATTAATACTTACTATTAAAAAAACCCATGTAATTTTGCCTCTTAATTACACATAATGAAAGTAGATGTTTTAATCGGTCTCCAATGGGGCGATGAAGGCAAAGGAAAAATTGTAGATTTTTTAGCGCCAAATTATCAATATATTGCTCGATATCAAGGAGGTCCTAATGCAGGACATACCATTTATCTCAATGGAAAAAAATTTGTACTCCATACCATTCCATCGGGAATTTTTCACAAAAATATAGGTAATATCATCGGCAGCGGTGTTGTGATCAATCCTATTACATTGATGCAAGAAATCAGAGGCTTGGAAGCCGAGGGCATCGATGTAAAAAGCAATTTGATGATAGCCAATAAAGGTTTATTGATACTACCTACACATATAGAATTGGACAAAGCATCGGAAAAAAAACGCGGTGCGAATAAAATAGGAAGCACGTTGAGAGGTATTTCGCCTGCGTATATAGATAAGACAGGAAGAAATGCACTAAAAATAGGTGAAATTTTTGCAGATAATTTTAAAGAAAAATACGAAGTTTTGGTTCAGAAACATCTAGAAATATTAGCAGGAAGTAGCTACGAAGCCGAATATTCCGAAATGGAAACCCAATGGTTTGATGCCCTGGAAGCGTTAAAAGCATACAAATTCATAGATGGAGAATATTTTATCAATGAAGAATTGAAAAAAGGAAAACGAATTTTGGCAGAAGGTGCACAAGGCACTATGTTGGATGTAGATTTTGGGACGTATCCGTATGTGACTTCTTCCAATACTATTTCGGGCGGTGTGTGTAATGGATTAGGCGTAGCGCCACAGCAAATAGGGGAGGTGTTTGGAATTATCAAAGCCTATTGTACTCGAGTAGGTTCAGGGCCTTTTCCTAGTGAGCTATTTGATGAAGATGGTGCTAAGTTGAGCAAAGAAGGTAATGAGTTTGGAGCTACTACTGGTCGTCCTCGCAGATGTGGCTGGATAGATATTTTGGCGGTGAAATATGCGTGTATGCTCAATGGTGTTACCCAGTTGTGTGTTACCAAAGCTGATGTGTTGAACCATTTTGAAACCATATATGTAAGTAATACCTATTCCGATGGCAAACAAGTATATGATAAAATGCCTACTGTATTGACCGAAGAGCATAAAGCTGTGTTTGAAGCGCACGAAGGATG
>CAZUUI010000181.1:0-4566 GCA_964622955.1 uncultured Chitinophagaceae bacterium
TGTACGCATTGAATGTGAAAGATTGATATCCAATTTGATGACACAAATCCTCTAAAATATCCTTTTCGGTTCTTGGTGATAGACAAGCATAAGCAATTTTTGCTTTATGGTCAAAAACAATACTTCCTGTTCCTTCCAAAGCTTTACCTTTGGCTTCATAGTGACTAAAATCTAAAACACTATCAACTTTGTAGGATTTTTTTAATAATTCTAAAATATCCGATCTTTTTTCCAATTGTCTATTGGCATTTTTCATTGGAAAAATGATAATGCGTCCGTCTTGGTGCATCATAAGCCAATTATTCGGAAAAATGGCATCGGGCTTTGCTGGTGAAGGCGTATCTTCTATCACTATTACTTCAATCCCTTTTTCCTTCAATTCATTAACCATTGTATTATGTTCATCCTTAGCTTTTTGTTGAATTTCAAGGGCGTTGAGCGTATCTATATTGTTCTGAAAATCATTAGACTCAGCTGTTTCGGCATTAAACTGAAACGAGTTAGGCGATACCATTAATACACAAGATGATAATTGTTTCATAATTAAATAAATATAAAAAGAAAAATTGAATTTTTTACATACCCGTAATGGATACTCCAATAGAGTATTGTCTCAAATCTTGACCTCTTGGGTTTTGACTGTCTTTCATCAATTGAGATAATCCATAATATCCAAAAAGATTGATAGCACCATATCCTATTCTAAAAGTAGCACCATATCGAATTCCATTGATTCCAGTAAATGGGCTTTCAACTCGTGTTTGTTCGCCTACATTTTTGCTATAATAATTGATTTTTGAATTTGAGGCTAATCTTACCCCAAAACGCATACCTAAAGCTATTTTGATTCTACTTCTTCCATTCAATGGTTTTGTTTTAAATCTAAGTTCAATAGGAGCTTCTAACCAAGAATTATAAAAACTAGAACCATCGTATCCTACAGTATTTGAATCTTTTATTAGAGGATGTGAATTGCTTTGTTGGAAATAAGTCCCAGTATTGTCATGACTCAAAATTGATTTATCCAAATTAACTTTACTAAATGTAAATCCAACTCCGGGTGCAAAACTAAGTCCCGATTTACCTATAGGCATATCATAAAGAAAATAAAAGCCAATATTTGGATTGAACCAATTAGAACTAAACCCAGTATCGGTAGATTTTGCCATTACATTGTCTATTGTAAAATTAAGCATAAAATGGTCTTGTGTTTCCACCATTTTTATATCTTTGGATTTGAATTTTATGAGGCTATCCAAGGTGTTTTGTGAAAAAATTGAACAAGAAATCAATAAAGATAGCAAGAATATAACGTGTTTTTTAGACATAATTTAATTAGTTTTCGGCAAAAATAAGCATTTAATCCAAAATGAACGATTAAGAAAACTTAAATTGATATAATTAAGGACAAGTTTTAATAGTTTTTACAATATAATCGTATTGTTGATAGGTTAATTTATTACATGCTTCATAATAAGTTAAAGGATAAAATGACATTATATTGTATATCATTGCTGAATAATACTCATTATTAGCATCTTTTTTATCATAATCCATATATTTTATACCATTGGTAAAAGAAATCGTTGGGTCTGATGGTGGATTCAAAATAAAAAAAGGATCGGAAGGAGTTTCTACAAGAAGGTCTGCTGTACTTTGACTATTACTTCCGTTAACTAATTCCTTGTTGAATGGATAGAAAGGGGTAAGTTTAAGTCCTAAATAATTAATCAACAACCTTGATAAATTTAAAGCAAATACAGATAATTCTCTGTTATTTGGTATTGATAAAAATGGAAATTCTTCATTCTTTTTACAAATACCAGCCTCTTCATAAGCGATTTCAGCATCCATATGATACAAATTAATTACATCTTTAACATTATTCATACGAGCCATTTCATCTCTAAAATATTCCTTTGTAATATCAAGTTTTGAAAATTCAACATTATAATTATAGTTTGAAAGCTTAATAGTATCCAACACTTTGAATTCTATACAAATAGGTTCTAACAACTTATTTACCAAAATGACCCCAGAATCTATATGCTTTATTGGAAATTGACTATTATTTCCAATCATTACAGGATGATAGACAATATAATAAGTTTTATTTAGGCAAGGTAGTCTGTTTTGTTTTAAATTCTGAGAATTAAGTTGGGAAAATTCCATAACAAAGACAAACAAGAAAAATATTTTTAGTGTTTTCATTTATTGAAAAATGTGATTTTTTATAGTTCTAAATAAAAAAAATAATCATTATCTTTGCCAAAGATACTAAAAAAATAAATATTGAAGGCAAAAATTATTTTTTTATGGCTTTGTTTCAATTCTATATTCACTTTCGCCCAAATTAAAGTTTTAAATGGGGGGACAAAAGGTTGTACGCCTTTTTTAGTTACAGTAACAAATGGAACGACTTCTAGTAATTGGAAATTTGGAAATGGTAATATATCAACATTAGATACAGCCTCTACAACCTATAACCTACCTGGTATCTATTGGATAGTATACAACAATTCAGATTCAATTCAAATCGAAGTCATTGAAAAACCATCTTGTGCATTTACACCTCATAATAATTCTCCTACTCAGGGGTGTCTTCCTTTTACGTTCTCGTTAAGAGACAATTCCGTTTATCCATCGGGCGTTAATCCCGTTAATTGGGTATGGCTATACGGCGATTTGGATTCGAGTAGCGGTAATCCTACTTCGCATACTATACTCAATCACGAACCTTCGGCTTATGTAAAAATGATCGTTTTTACTAACTTACCCAGCTGCAATTTTGAATGTGAAATTCCTGATTATATCAATTGTTTGCATTATCCAATTGCTAAAATACAGCGAAGCGACACCGATTTTTGTAAAGCACCAGCTACGACAATTTTAAAGAATTTTTCAACCAAAACGCCTTCTCAGGTAGTTAACTTTCTTTGGGAATGGAATGACCCTGCCCTAAAATCGAGTTCAAATTTTGATATAAATACTATTGTATATTCATCACAAGGTAAATTTCCTGTAAAATTAACAGCTACAAATCAATTAGGTTGCAAATCAAAAGATTCTTTTACTGTCAAAATATTGCCTCCTGTAGCAGACTTTGTATACAAAGACACATTTTGTGTTTCCGACGCAGAACATAATTTATTTATAAAAGACTTGGATACTGCATTATATAAATATGATGTTGTATTTCATCCAAGCATTTTACTAATAAAAAAAGTAAACGAAGGAATTTATGAATATAAAGCCAATACTAATATTCAAGGTTCATATCCAATTAAGTTAACTGTAACTAGAAAATCGGATACTACATGTAAAAGTATTATTCAAAAAAATGTATTTATTATCTCAATTCAAAATACATTTGATCTTTTGGATTCAATAGATTGTTTACCATTTTCCAGTACTTTAAAACTCAGAAATTCCAATCCTTTTATAGATTCTTTTATATGGAAAATTTCATTAAGCGACTATTTAAAAACAAGTGTACAAGATACTACATCTAATGACTCTATAGTAAACATTACATATCGTACTTATAATGATAAAGACTCCTTTTACCGAAAAAGCTACTTAAAAATTTCGGTAGGAATCGAACTTTATAACAAAAAATTTAAATGTGAATCAAAGTCTGTGGTTTCAAAAGATTTGTTTCCATTTGCGGCCTATTTAATTTCAAATAAAACCTCGGGGTGCAATCCTACAAATGTTTCATATCGTGTAATCCCCAATAAACATCATCAACTAAAAAGAGTTAAATGGTTTGTAGATGGAGTTTTTGTTTCAAATTCAGATAGTTTTGCCAATTTTTCATTTACTTCGGCAGGTAAGCATAAAGTTATTTGTGTAGCTGAAAATAAAAATGGATGTATCGACACTACCAATCCTGTATACGTAGATATCTATGATTCAATATCTTATAATGCGTCAATGTTTAGCATTTCGCCAAAGGTTTTATGTCCTAATGACACACTAAAATTGAAAAATAATAATTCAAATAATCAAGAGTATAGCTTTTTTAGAGTTCAAAACAAGTATAAACTTTGCCCTAATGGCGATAGTGTCAAATTTTATCAATGGGATACTACAGGAAAGGTTTATGTGTATTTTTTTTCTTACAAAGGCAACTGCGTAAGTGAATATAAAGATTCTATTGAAATTCAAGATAATTTATCAAAAATCAATTATCTTTTTGAATGTAACAATAGAGATTCCTTAACATTTTTCCCAGAGAAATTCAAACCAACGAATACTTACGAATGGAACTTTGGAGATGGAGTTTCAGCTACTAATTCTTCACCTATAATTGGGCATAAATATGCAAATAGAGGAGATTATATGATTACACTCAAAACTACCGCTTCCAATGGATTGTGTCCTTTTTTTGACACCACTTTTTTTTCTATAAGGTACGTAAAGTCTATCTTTTCAGTTCCTAATGTTTTATGTAAATCTATTGACGATAAATATCCATTAGACCCAAGACAATCAATAGATGCAGGATATGAATGTCAGTATACTTATACGTGGTTTTTTGAAGGGTCTGGAGTAGACAAAAGA
>CAZUUI010000182.1:0-731 GCA_964622955.1 uncultured Chitinophagaceae bacterium
ATATTCCGCCCAATTACCTTCGTAAATAGGATTCCATACAGTATCTTTTAAAGGATTGTATGAAATAGAATCATCCAACTTTTTTTTACAAGAGAAAAAAGTTAACAAATAAACAAAAACAAAAAATGAAAATTTTACCACTTTCTATATTTAATTAGAAAATGAAACTAAAAATTATGCTTTTGCTTTTTCTGAAACCTCATGAACAGCATAAGTTGGGCATGTCTTTTTTCTACATGAATAAGACGAAATTACAAATAGACCAACAACAACAATAAAAGCTTTTTTCAACATAAAATATAATTTAAAATTCTAGTATTTACAACGTACAAAACTACTAAAAAAATATATTTTGAAATTATTTTTTTTCATGTGAAACTTTTTAAGCCATTTCTTCGTTATAAAGACGTTAAAAAAATTAATCTAAATTATGCGTCAACTCAAGATCTCCAAATCCATTACTAATCGTGAAAGTCAATCCGTAGAAAAATACTTGCAAGAAATTGGAAGAGTAGAATTGATAACGGCTGAGGAAGAGGTTGAATTAGCAAAAAGAATTAAAAAAGGCGATCAAGTAGCACTTGAAAAATTAGTAAATGCCAATCTTAGATTCGTAGTTTCGGTAGCAAAACAATATCAAAATCAAGGTCTTACGCTCAACGACTTGATCAATGAAGGTAACGTAGGGCTTGTAAAAGCAGCACAAAAATTTGATGAAACAAGAGGTTTCA
>CAZUUI010000182.1:741-4549 GCA_964622955.1 uncultured Chitinophagaceae bacterium
AACAATCCAGATTGGTTCGTTTGCCATTGCACAAAGTGGGTTCGCTTTCAAAAATTCGTAAAGCATTAATTCAGTTAGAACAAGAATTTGATCGTGAACCGAGTATTGAAGAATTAGCAAATTATTTGGATATAAGTCAGAGAGAAGTAGAACAAACTTTGAAATTATCTTCAAGACATACTTCATTGGATGCACCTTTGATTGAAGGAGAATCGAGTTCTTTGTCCGATGTTCTTCAAAATGACAACGCAGATTTTGCAGATAGTTTCTTGGAATATGCCGACTCTTTAAAAAGAGAAACAGAGCGTTCGTTAAGTACATTGACGTTTAGACAACGTGAAATTATTAAATTATATTATGGAATTGGTATTGACCATCCAATGAGCTTGGAAGACATAGGGGATGAACTTGGAATTACAAGAGAGCGTGTAAGACAAATCAAAGATAAAGCTATATTGAAATTAAGATCGGCAAGCCGAAGCAAATTATTAAAATCATATTTAGGATAATTAAAAAGCCTCTTTCATTCGAAAGAGGCTTTTTTTTACATTTGATTTCTATATTTTTTTAAATTTTTTGCTACAAATTTGAACAATAATAAAAACTAGTCATCTTGCATACTTTTTCATTCAATTTGAGTGTTAGACATACAAGAAGTCGATAAGAAATCGATTCTATTTTTTAAATTTTCAAAAATTAAAAACGTATGAAAAAGGGAGTAGCCATCAAAAAAAGACAAAACGAAGTGATGATAAACACCCTTATCATTACTAATGTATCGGACAATAGCATTAAGCCAACATCCGATTCGGGGTCAGGACAAGGCAATTCAAATCAAGTTCCACTAAAAAATAAATAAGGCATTAATCAACAAAGCATTATTTTTGTTTTGTATGATGGATTCTAAAAACAGTTTACGTATAGGAATGGACGCAAAGCGTGCGTATCACAATACTACGGGCTTGGGTGTATATAGTAGAAAAATTATTGATGTTTTGACGCGTTATTATCCCGAAATAAACTTATTTTTGTTTAATCCAAAGAAAACATCAAATTATCAATTTACACATCAAGAAATATTGCCCCAAAACTTTATTACCAAAAAATTTCATAGTTTTTGGCGTAGTTTTTTAATTTCTTCATCGGTTAAAAATTCTATTGATATTTATCATGGGCTCAGCGCTGAATTGCCTTATAATATGCCTAAGAATATCAAAAAAATTGTGACTATTCACGATTTACTTTTTGAGCGATACCCTAACGATTATTCTTTTTTTGATCGTTTTATGCATCGTATCAAAACAAAGTATGCTTGTAAAGCGGCTGATAAAATCATAGCTGTAAGTGAGGCTACCAAACAAGATTTAATGGATTTTTATAAAATCAAAGATGATAAAATAGTTGTAATTGGAGTTTCTTTTGAATTTGAAAATAACGAAATCCCCCAAGCGGTTGCTATTCAAAAACCTTTTGTATTATGTATTGCCAGTTTTATGGCGAGAAAAAATCAAATGACCTTGATAAAAGCTTTTGAAAAAATTGCAGAAAAGGTTGATTTTGATATGATACTTGTGGGAAATCCAAAAGGAAATTATTACAAAAAAGTAGCCATTGCAATTGAAAATTCAAATTATAAAAACAGAATACATATTATTAGCCATTTATCGGCTTCTGAAATAAAATGGCTGTATGAAAATGCGCTATTTTCTATTTATCCCTCTCTTTATGAAGGATTTGGAATTCCAGTTTTGGAGTCTATCGCACACAATTGTCCATTATTGGCAAGTAAAATAAAATCTACTGAAGAAATTTCTGAAAACATACCATTATTTTTCAATCCTAATTCAATAGATGACCTAGCTGAAAAAATGGAATATATCTACAATCATTTAAATATATTCAAAACCAAAACACAAAACCATCGTGTTGAAATTCTTGAAAAATATAAGGACGATAAAATCGCCAAATTATTATTCGAAGCGTATCAAAATCTTATAGATAATTAAGAAAAAATGCCAACTTTAATTTAAAATCTTTTACCTTTGCATCGATATTTTTGGGGAATTGATGAAATGTTGTATTTCACAAATTCTTAAAAAAGGGAATTCGGTTAAAATCCGAAGCAGTGCCAGCTACTGTTCGTAGAGTTTCCAATATAAAAAATTGGAATAAGAGCGAGACACCATACATCCACTGTTTGAATTTTCAAATGGGAAGGATTCTCACTCAAAGACTCTACAAGCCAGGAAACCTACCCAAAAAGAATGTTAGTTTCATTTTTCTGTGCAAAGAATGGAAGGAACACGCAAATTTTTAAGAAACATTGAAAAAATGTATGAATAATGGGCTAATTATAGCCTTGTTATGTCTTTGTACTCATCCAATATATGCATCGCTAGCCGATAGCATGGTACATATTTCATCGATACATATTACTGCAAAAAAAACAGAAAAAATCTTATTTACCAATCATTTATTTTCGGCCAATAGAATCCAAAACAGCTCCTCCAATTTCTATGTAAAAAACTATGGAATGGGACAAATAAGTAGTTTTTCCTTTCGTGGCAATACCCCCGAAAACACACAAATTCTTTGGAATGAAATCCCTATCAACTCCCCAATGAATCAATTGTTGGATTTGAATTTACTTCAAAATTCGCAAGGCTCTAAAAGCTATTTCACCCTTGAAAATAATCAATTTGGAAATGCAGGCAGCATCTGGATAGAACCGCAACAAATAAAAGAAACCTCATTTTCATTGACTTCTACCCTATTTTCTTACAATCTTCTTTCCAATGATTTTTTATATCATCAAAAATTCAAAAAAAGTTCGCTTTCTATGAATCATCAAATGATTCAAGGAAAAAATAATTACGAATATATCGATGCTTTTAATGAGCGAAAAAAACTAAGCAATAATACCATTTCACAATACAGCTCTACCCTAGATTATTCGTTAACGCTTTCCAAATGGCAATTCCAAACAGGATTTTGGCATATTTATGCCTTCAAAGAAATACCACCAACGCGCACGACTAATTCATCGCTCCAATCCCTTGAAGATCATAATGTAAGAGCATTTGCCTGTCTTTCAAATTCAATATTTACATTTAAAACATCTATTCATTCCGAAAATCAAAACTATCTGGACCTCAATAATGCGATAAAAGCCAATCATCGAGTTTTGAGCCTCAAAAATGTCTTTAAAATCCAAGAAATTAGAATAAAAAAATTGAGTATCAGTTTTTCACAAAATCAAAATGTTCATTTTTTGAATTCTTCAAATTACAACAAAACCCTTTCTCAATTAGAACTCAATAATTTTCTATCCATTTCTATTCAAAATCAAAGCAAAAATCAATGGGAGTTTGGTTTTAAACAAATTACCCAATCCCATAATATAAGTGCGCCGCTTCCTTTTCTCAAATATAATTATATTTTGTCAAAATTCATTCGTTTTGAAACACAAGCTTCTATTAATCAGCGTATGCCCAGCCTAAACGAAATGTTTTGGAATCCTGGCGGAAATCTATCTTTAAATCCCGAAACAAATTATAATTTTAACCAAAAAATTCAATATCAAAACTCAAGAATTACCGCTGATGTATCGGTATTTTACAATCATATTCAAGATGGCATTCGATGGCTGCCTTCTGCAAATGCCAGTATTTGGTCTCCACAAAATATCAATATCATCAACAATATGGGTTTAAACCTTGATTTTGAGGGTATTTTATTATATAAAAAAGCATTTCAAATCCAATTTATTCAGTCTTTTTTGTATCTTCGTTCTATTTGGAATCAAGAA
>CAZUUI010000183.1:0-4544 GCA_964622955.1 uncultured Chitinophagaceae bacterium
ACAATTATCTCATTCTCAATATGAAAAAAATTTTAAAAAAATTTATTTTTTTATCAAATAAACTCAAATCCTATATCATTTCGATAAACTTTTCCCTGAAAATGGATTAAATTGATGGATTGATAGCTTTGTTCCAACGCATTTTTTAAGGAATTTCCAAGAGAAGATACTGCCATAACGCGTCCACCATTGGTAACGCATTTAGAATCAAGCATTTTGGTGCCAGCATGAAACAAAATACTATCTGTTACGTTTTCCAATCCTGTAATCTCAAAGCCTTTTAAATAGGCCTCTGGATAACCATTGGAGGCTAACATAACCGTAACACATGATTGAGCCGATATCTTTACTTCATAGTTTTCTATACTTGTACTTATTTTATTCAAAGATTCAAAATGTGACATAGATTCTTTATTCTCAATTCCGGCCCAAAACATTTCTATAATATCATTTTCCAAGCGTGGCATTAAGACTTCAGTTTCTGGATCGCCCAATCGGCAGTTGTATTCAATCACCTTTGGCTGCCCATCTACATTGATTAATCCAAAATAGATAAAACCAAAATAAGGCATATTATCTTGTTGCAATCCCTTAATAGTAGGTTCTATTACTTGAGCTATCACTTTGGATTCCATATTTTCATCTACAAAAGGGACCGGTGAAATACATCCCATACCACCGGTATTCAATCCAATATTGCCTTCAAAACGTCTTTTATAGTCTTTTGCGTTGGGGAGCATTACGTAATTTTTTCCATTTGTAAATACAAACATTGAAAATTCAATGCCATCAAGAAACTCTTCTAAAACAACTTTGGCACTACTTTCCCCAAACTTTTGATTTTGTATAAAATCTTTAAGTGTCGATTCCGCTTCTTCTTTTGTTGTAGCTATTACAACGCCTTTACCTTCTGCTAATCCGTCTGCTTTGATAACAAAAGGCGGTTTTTTGGTTTCAAACCAGTTAAATCCATCTTCTATATTAGTTTTTGTTACTTCAATATATTCCGCGGTGGGAATATTATGTTTTTGCATAAACTCTTTTGCAAAGGCTTTGCTACCTTCTAATTGTGCCGAAATTTGTGAAGGCGCTATTACAATTATCTCTTGATGCGATTGAAAATAATCCCACAATCCATGCACCGCAGGCAACTCGGGGCCACATACAATTATAGAAATGTTATTCTCACTGCAAAATTTTTCTATTGCTTCAAAATCTAAAATAGCTAATTCTATATTAACACCATACTGGGCTGTTCCGCCATTGCCAGGTGCTATATATAAGTTTTCGCAATGTTTTGATTGTTTAATTTTCCATGCCAATGCACTTTCTCTGCCGCCCGAGCCTAAAAGCAATACGTTCATTTGATTTATAATTTTATTTGATTTATTTATATAAAAAAAATGCAGCACTAATAATAAGTACTGCATTTTTTATGTTTTAAATTTAAACTAAATACTAGCATTTAACAATTCCACTATATCTAGTACTTGCACTTGGTCTTGCTTTTCAGCCGATTTTACGCCGTCTTGTAACATAGTAGTACAAAAAGGGCAATTGGCTACAATAATATCAGGATTTTGATCAAGCGCTTCATTAGTTCGTTCAATATTGATACGCTCTTTTCCATTTTCTTCTTCTTTGAACATCTGAGCGCCACCTGCACCACAGCATAGTCCATTTTTTTTGCTACGTTTCATTTCATACAAATCCATATCTAAGGCTTCCAAAACTTTTCTCGGTGCCTCATAGATACCGTTGGCACGTCCCAAATAGCATGAATCGTGATATGTAATTCGTTTTCCTTTGAACTCCGAGGCATCTTGGATTTTTATTTTTCCTTCATCTATCAAATTCTGTAGCAATTCGGTATGATGGATTACTTCATAATTTCCGCCTAATTCAGGATATTCATTTTTCAAGGTATTGAAACAATGCGGACAGGTAGTTACTATTTTTTTAACTTCATATCCATTCAATACTTGAATATTTTGATAGGCCATCATTTGAAAGAGGAATTCATTTCCTGCACGTTTGGCTGGATCGCCTGTACAAGATTCTTCGGACCCCAATATAGCATACTTCATGCCTACTTTTGTCAATATTTCTGCAAAACTTTTTGTAATTCTTTTGGCTCTATCATCAAAACTTCCAGCACAACCCACCCAAAACAAAATCTCAGGGCTTTCTCCTTGTGCCAAAAAATCAGCCATTGTTTTTACTTGTATCATAATTCTTCTTTTTTTTGATTAATTTACAGCCCAACTGCCTCTATCCGAAGGAGAAAACTTCCATGGGGCGCCATTATTTTCAATATTTCCAAACATTCCATTCCATTCTTGAGGCGAATTGCTTTCTTCCATTATTAAATTTCTTCGCAATTGCACAATTATATCCAAAGGCGAAATATTGACAGGACATTCTTCTACACAGGCATTGCAGGTAGTACAAGCACGCAACTCTTCTACCGATATATAATCGTGTAATAATTTTTTGCCATCGTCTACAAAACTACCATTTTTTTCAATATTTTTTCCTACTTCCTCCAATCGATCGCGGGTATCCATCATAATTTTTCTTGGAGAGAGCAATTTTCCCGTCATATTGGCTGGACAGGCAGATGTACATCGTCCACATTCGGTACATGAATAGGCATCCAAAAGATTTTTCCATTTCAAATCCATTACATCTTTTGCACCAAATTTGATTTCATCGGCAGAGGTATTGGTTGCTTTTTCAGGCTCCATCATACCAATAATTTCATTGTGAATTTCGGGCATATAGGCTATATATCCTTTTGGATTATCGCTACTGAAATAAGCATTGGGAAAGGCAAGCATAATATGCAAATGCTTTGAAAATGGTAAATAAACGATAAAACCAAAAATTCCGATAACATGTCCCCACCAACCTAACATTGAAAGAAATGTTTTTGTAAATTCATCGGTGTTTTCAAATAAAAATGAAAATTTGCTACTTAAAAAATACTGTCCTGTATTGGTTACATCGGCGCTATTCATCAAAAAGATACAAAAAACTAAAAATATCTCACCCAACAAAATGATATTTGCATCTTTTGTAGGCCAGCCTTTTAGTTCGGACATTGTCAAACGAGGTAGTTTAAGTAGATTTCTTCTTGAAAGAAATACAAATGTAGCTATCAATGCCAATAAAGATAATATTTCGATAAAATTGATTAACCCTATATACAAAAAGCTAATATTGAGATTTTGAAACTGATGTCCTATAAATCTATGTGTATCAAAAATACCATCTATAATAATTTCAAGTAATTCAATTTGTGTAAAAACAAATGCCAAATAAATAAAAAAGTGAAAAATTGCGGGAATAGGACGACTGAACATTTTCTTTTGCCCCAAGGCAATTAACACCATGTTTTTCAATCTATCCGATGCTGTATTTGTAGGTGTCCAAGCACTTCCGAGTTGTATATTCAAGTAAATTCTTCTAAATCTTTTGAACGCTACAAAAGATACAACCCCTAGTAATATTATAAATGCTATAGATGAAATTGAAAACATATTTTATACTTTTTGTTTCAAAATAATTTTACCCTTGTTCTGCAGCTACTTTGGAAAGTACCAACTCATTTCGCTCCATAAATTGATTGTCTACAGATTCTTTTCCTTCTTTGCTTCTCAAGACTCTTGAAAATAAATCATATCGGTCTTGGAATAAAAAATTGAAAAACAAACGGAACCAAGATGGATGATATTCCAACGTAGAATAAAAATCAGGTGCTATTTTTTCTAATTCGGGCAAACGACTCCAAGGAATATTTGGGAAATCGTGATGTTCATTGTGCAGACCTACATATAAACTAGGTACATTTAAGCTTCCTTTGTAATTAAAAGACTCTTGTGGATTGCCTTCTGGTGTATAATGCTCCTGAATCCATCGAGCTCCCAATGGATGTAACCCTATCGAAAACGCAAAACTCATAAACAAATAGAACACAGAATTGATGCCAAAAGTTTGCCACATAAAAATAGCATACGCTACGTTAAAAATAGTATTTATAACTACCCAACTATTCCACATTTTAATTTTTTTCAATCTAAAAGGTCTAGAACCTTGTACAATTGGAAAAAACAAAAGCCATAATGCTTTGAAAAAAGGATTGTTTTTGACAAAACGAGCTTCCTTGTAATAAGGCAAATCGGCATCGAATTCATAATCGCCTTGATGAGCATGATGACGAATATGATACACTTTGAATCCTTCTGCTGAAGGGAAAATACTCACTAAATCTACCAAACAAGCCGCAAAACGATTCCATATTTTAGAGGTAAAAACGGCATTGTGAGAACATTCATGAATGATAACAAATGTAGAATGATTGAAAAATGCTCCAAAAAAATAGGCAACTAGCATAGCCAACCACCAATATTCTTTGAATCCAGCCATTCCTAATACGGCAGCCAATGTAGTTTGAAAAAATACGATAGAAAGTATTACATACATAGTACGAGGTTCCGCCCCAAATAGTTTGCGGATTTCAGGGTATTTTGCGAGCATTGCTT
>CAZUUI010000184.1:0-1322 GCA_964622955.1 uncultured Chitinophagaceae bacterium
TTATATTTAGAAAAAAATAAGTAGTGTTTGCTACAAATTAAGTGCGTTTACCTTTTTGTAATAACTTTTTGCTACATTTTGATGTTCTTCCCACGTTTTGCTAAATAAGTGAAAACCATTTAAACTAGGGTCGGCACAATAATACACAAACTCGTGTTTTTCATAATTCAAACAAGCATCTATAGTACTTAATTCAGGTATACAAATAGGCCCTGGAGGCAAGCCTCTATTCAAATACGTATTGTATGGCGAAGCAAATCGAAGATGACTTCCCACAACTCTTTTTGCCGCAAAATCCCTTGTAGCATACTTACAGGTAGCATCTACTTGTAATGGCATATTCATTTGAAGCCTATTTATCAAAACACCTGCAATTTTGCTTCGCTCTTCTTTTCTCGAATATTCCTTTTGAATCATACTCGCCAAAATATAGACTTCATTTTCGGTCATTCCCATTTGGCTTGCTTTTTGCTTGCGTTCATTCGTCCAAAAATCAGTTTTTCCTTTATAAATTTTATCAAAAACCGTTTTACAATCCGAATTCCAGGGTATATCATACGTTTTTGGATAAATGTTGCATAACTTTTGTTCTTGAGTATATCCAAATGCTATTTTATTGCTATCTGCATCAATAAATTCATTAAATGTTATTGCATTAAACCTAAATTTTTGACCAATTTTCTCAGAAATCTCATCAAAAAAAGTAGCAGTAGCAATTGTTAACTTAATAGGGTCTTGAAATCCATACTTTAATTTTCTAAACATTGACAAATTGGACATACTTGTATTTAATTTGTAGCGTCCCGCTTTGACCGTATTTATAGAATAAAATTTAAGAAACAATTCTGCCGAAAATGAATTTTTAAGCACATTGTTGTGTTCCAAGCTATCTAAAACTTGAATTAATGGAACGTCTTTTTCTAGCAATAATGTATAATCGCTAGAAGTATTTATATTATTTACTTTAAAAATATAAAAAATAAAAATTGCAAGTAACAATCCAAAAACAAAAGAGGATAAAACTATTTTTTTCAACATAATAGGCTATTTTATTTTACCCATAATTTTTTAGTTTCGGAAAAGGTATCATTGTAGAATCTAACTAAATATATGCCTTTTGTATATTGATTTAATTCTTCTCGGTGTGTATTTCTAAACTCATTTTTAGATACCATTTTTCCATTTAAATCGTAAATTTCAAATTGAATTTTTTCGTTTTTATTTACTTCAAATATCACATAATCAGAACTTGGATTGGGATATAAATTAAAATCTAATCTATTATAAATAGACGAAGATTCTTCAATGCCACTTGTATTTTT
>CAZUUI010000184.1:1332-4540 GCA_964622955.1 uncultured Chitinophagaceae bacterium
CTCGTTCCGTCTAATATAGCACGAATCATTGGACTTCCTGTTAGCAATATATTAGATTTTTTCCAAGTATTATCGGTATAGATAAACGTATTGGGCAGCCCTAACTCTGAATTTCTATCATACCCAATTTGAAGATTGTTTTCATCCGTTTGTGTCCATCCTATATAAAATGAATCTTTAACAATAATGGGTGTATCTAGGCCAAATACATAAAATTGATTTAATGTATCTATATAGTGCGCTTTTTGATTGCTTATAGTCTTAACAATTTTTTCAGTTGAATTTCCATCTACAATATTACTCCAAACATTAAGATTAAAAATCAAGCTAGACACATCCTTATCAATATTTGTAAACATTATTTTTATAGCCGCTAAGGTATCTTGAAAAGGAATTTTGTATTTCATCGCTACTTTCTTAATGCCATTTCCTTGAATACCATAAGCCATTTCAGCACTTCCATCATCGTATGCTATTTCATTAAAAAATAGTTGTCTTATTTGTGCGGTATCATTTGTTTTAAGTCCAGATGCACCCGTATAATATTTTACCGAAATAATAGTACTATCGGGCATTGTTGTAGGAACGGTATAGCTAGTTCCAGGATAAGATACCATTTTAAAATTATAGGTAGGTGTAAAAGGTATAGCCGTAGGAGACTGATACAAAAATGTATTGGTATTTACATTTTTACATTCTATTCTATAAGTTGTCAACGTATTATTTGTAGGATTATTATTATTGTTATAAGCTGTAATTGAATCTCTTATATCAATAATACCCCTAAATTGTTTTGCAGGAAGCAACGTATAGTTTTTCAAAATTGTAGGTAAATCATATTGAAACGCAATATCATTTATAATCGTATCTAACTTATTCCTTCCAGCATCCATTCTTACATAATCTATATGCCAATGGTCATTATTACCTGTCAATGTAGCGTAGTTTGAAAATCTAAATTGAAAATTTGAATGAAAATAATAAGGATCTCCCGCAAAAATTTCTTCTGGAATAGGAACAAAATGGAGTTTAAATTTCAAAGTGCTATCCAATTTTACGCGTGCATCGGCGTGTAAAACCTTATACACAATATTCCAATTACCCGTACTGTCTTTAAATTCTACCAAAAGGGTATCTTTTGGATTGGGATAATCTCCAAATCCCTGTGGTTGTGTATAAAAACTAAGATAAATACTATCCAAAGGTCTTTTACCACTTAAATCTATTTTTACGGAAGTAAGATAATCGGCACGTCCCCAAGAATTTGGCACGCTCAAATTATATGGTCTTCCTTTTTCATTGAGCCCATCAAGGGTAGCCACACCAAGGCTAGGAGGTAAATAGGCATATTGACGATTGATATATGCAAAATTATCTGTCCATAATACTTCCGATTTAAAATTCACATTTTTTACAAAAGATAAAAACAGAGTAGTGTCATAAACCAAAACAGAGTCCAATTTTGCTCCCGTAGTCATATCCCACGTATATCTATAAAAACTGGGGAAAATTGAATAAGAACTACTTACATTTTCACAATCAATATTATCAAGAGTTAATACTTGAACAGCAGGAATTAAAACACTTGAGTCAATTCTATTAGGTGTCCCTATAACAAAAGTATAAATTTTACTTTGTATTCTAGAAAATTTGACACTATCTTTTGAATACTTCAAAATTTCATTACAATTTCCTTGACTATAAAAAGTAGATGAAACAAAAGGTTCTAAATTTTTTGGACACGTTTTATCCAAAGAAAAATCATCAGAAAATGGTAATATAACTGAAGAGAAATTAATTTTATAATTATTACTTGATGATGCCTTTAAGGTATTTTCATAATATTTGATACTTGGATTATAACTAAGTGGCAATACAATTTCTTGTGCGAAAAAATTTGTACTTAAAATACAAAAAAATGCAAAAATAAAATTTTTCAAAATAGAGAATTATTTTCTTCTAGCTTTAAACGTAGAATCTTCCAAAATATTTTTTGGCAAAGTCTTTGAAAAGAAAATATCCATTGGTTCTCCCATATTCAACTTTTCTATTCCGTTTGAAATAGGATATTGTTTGAATACAACAGCTGAAGCAGTATCTTCTATATCTTTATTATAAAAGAAATTGGCGACCATATTATTTTCCTGAAGATATTGATCTATTTCATCTTTTGTAAGTCCAATTAAATATGGAACATCTATTATAGCACCCGAGATTCCATCACCTAATGTAAGATTAATAACGGTTCCTTTAGGAATTAACGTTCCAGCGGCTATTTCAGTATTTCCAATGCGTTGAGACAAAACAGCATCTTTGTCTGGAGATGGTACATAACTTAAACTTCCCAACTTCAATCCTCTCGATTCTAACTCTATTTGAGCAAATCGAAGGGAGCTTCTTCCTACTAGAGCAGGCATTTCTACTTTAGGTGGGTTTTTGGTTGCTACTACCAAAAAAACAGTTCTTCCAGCTTTAATATTTAATCCTGGTGCGGGTTGTGCATCAATTACGGTGCCTTCTGGCAAATCCGTTCTGTACACAGAATCTTTAACCTCCCATTCCAAACCAACTTCTTCAATTTTTTCAGTTGCTACTTCAAATTTTTTATTCAAAATATCAGGCACATCTGCACTCTGCCCCCATTTTGTAATAAATTTCAAACTCATTAACAATATCCATCCTGAAATCACCATTAAGACAAACAAGACTATTAGATTTGCCCAAAAGGCTTTATCTTTTAATAAGTATAAAATTTTATTTAAAATGTTCATAGTGATATTTATATTATTTTTTTTGTCTAGGATCCATAGCATCGGTTAATCCTTCTCCTAAAAGATTAAAAATGGTAACCGTAATAAATATTGCCATTCCAGGGAAAATTGCTAACCACCAAGCCTTAAAGTAACCTCTTGCGGACGACAACATAGAACCCCAAGTAACATCTTCGGGCTTCATTCCTATTCCTAAAAAGGATAAACTAGACTCCAATAAAATAGCACCCGCTACGCCAAAGGCAATTGATACCAAAACTGAAGACAATGAATTGGGAAGTGCGTGTTTGAAAATAGTTCTCCACTCGCCATATCCCAAGGATTGTGCTGCCTGAATAAACTCCAAACTTCTCACTTTCAACAATTCAGCTCTTGTATATTTAGCAATACCAGTCCAGCTTGTAAGCCCTATTATTACCATTACCATCAATATAGAT
>CAZUUI010000185.1:0-1686 GCA_964622955.1 uncultured Chitinophagaceae bacterium
GTTTTGAGTGATTCGGCTAAATTGATTAGAGTTTTGAATGATACTTCTATTACGTATCAGTTAGTTACTAAATCAGGTGCATGTACCGATACGGCTACTAATACCATTACAGGTATTCCATTGCCTTTGGCACCTACTACCGTTACCATCAATAAGTGTGGTGTAGGTATTAATACTTCTAATGCTGTGACGGATGTGAGTGTACCTGTAATAACACAGCCTATATTCAAATGGTATGCTGCTGCTACTGGTGGTGTAGCTTTACAATCCGATACATTAAGATATTGGAATAATACAACTGCTGTGGGAACGGATTCGTTCTTCGTTTCAGTAGTCAATCCTCTTGGAGGTTGTGAAGGTCCACGTACCAAAGTAACGTATGTAACTACAGCGGCTACTGATACTATTTTACCAAAAGTAAATGGTATCGCTATAGATAGTATTGCTATTTGTGAAGGGCAGTCATTTAATTTGACCGTAACACAAGGCCCAGGAACTACTTATACTACGTTTAGTTGGGTTAGTGATAGTGCTGCTTCAGGTGCTAATCCTGCACTTACTGGTGCTACTCAAACGGTTACACCATCAGCACCAGGCGTATATAATTATACCGTAAATGCATCAGGTGGAGCATGTAACGCTTCAAAATCAATCAAAGTATTGGTTTCAAAAGATTATTTTGCTATTTCTACGCTAGCGATTAAGAGTGATACTACGCAGGCATGTATTGGTACGTTGATCAATCATTCTGTGGGAGGAGGCTCTGTATCTACAGCACCTACATATTGTGCTTCAGCAGCTGGTTTTACAGATGATGAAGAAATTACAAAAGTAGAATATAAAACTATTAATAATACGTCTGCATGTGGATCGTTGACAGGTACACAAGGTACTGCTAGCGGTACGGCAGATATGTATGCGAATTATACAAATACAACCGTTCCGGTTCCAATCTTAGTGCCAGGTACAACCGATTCGTTAAAAGTAACGATTACATGGTGTGGAAACTTTGTGTTTGGTTCTGCAGCAAAAGCTTGGATTGACTGGAATATAGATGGTGACTTCGCCGATCCAGGAGAGGAGTTTACCGTAATGCCAGCCAGTACAGGTGCTGTAGCAGCAGGTACAACTTTTGCGGTGCCTATCACGGTACCGTCGAATGCTATTTTTGGAAAATCTCGTTTGAGAGTTTCGGTAAGAGAGACTACTTTGGCCAATATTACACCATGTCAGAATGGAAGCTGGGGAGAAACAGAAGATTACGATGTACAAATAGGTATTCCAAATCTTCAATTCAAATGGACTTCTTCTGTTACAGGTACAACACAATTGAGCGATTCATTTAAATTGGCTCATGTATTGACCGATACGTCTGTTGTATATACAGTTGCTTTAAAATCAGGTGGATGTTTTGATACATTGACACAAACGATTACAGGATTTAAATTGCCTGCAGCACCTACTACTATCGCAAAAACGAAGTGTGGAGTTGGTTCTGATACTACAGCCGTAGTTACGGATGCTACAGTACCATTGATTGCAGGTCCAATCTTTAAATGGTATAAAACAGCTACAAGTACTACAGTGCTTCAAAATGATATTTTGAGATTCTGGAATGGAAATACCGTTATAGGAAATGATACATTCTTTGTATCTACCTTTAATCAAGCTACGGGTTGTGAAGGT
>CAZUUI010000185.1:1696-3162 GCA_964622955.1 uncultured Chitinophagaceae bacterium
CGTTCTATGATGATATATACCACAACTACACCTCCAGATACTATAGCACCAAAAGTAAATGGTATTGCGGATAGTACGGCTATTTGTGAAGGTTCAAACTTAGTGTTATCTGTAACACAAGGGCCAGGTTCTTCATTTACATCATTTACATGGTTCAGCGATAGTTTGAATTCAGGTGCTAATCCTGCTATTACAGGAGCTACAAATACGGTGGTTCCAGGTTCTGTAGGAATTTACACTTATAAAGTTACCGCTTCAGGTGGAGGATGTATTGTAAGTAAAAATGTAAAAGTAAAAGTAGATAAAAACTATTTTGCTATTGCGCCTACCTCATTTACAAGCAATCCAAATCCTGCTTGTGTGGGAACTACAATTACTAACTCATACGCTCAAGGTGGTGGCAGTACACCTGCTGCATATTGTGCATCAGCCGCTGGTAGTACAAGTGATGAGGAAATTACAAAAGTTGAGTATAAAACAATTAATAATACGTCTGCATGTGCCTCATTGACAGGTACACAAGGTACTGCTACTGGTACAGCAGATTTCTATTCAAACTGGACGGGTACATCTGTTCCTGTTCCATTGTTAGTGCCTAATACTACCGATTCATTAAAAGTAACTGTACAATGGTGTGGAGGTATAGTATTTACATCATCTGCAAAAGCATGGATAGATTGGAATATCGATGGTGACTTTGCCGATCCAGGAGAAGAATTTGTAGTAATGCCAAATAATACCGGTGCTGTTGCTTCGGGAACTACTTATGGTGTGCCAATTACGGTACCTGCAACGGCTACTTTTGGTAAAACAAGAATGAGAATTTCGGTAAGAGAGACTACATTAGCTGGTATTACACCATGTCAGAATGGTAGCTGGGGAGAGACTGAAGATTATGAAGTTCAAGTTGGAATTCCTAATTTGACTTATCAGTGGACATCAAGCAAAACGGGTGCTACTGTTTTGAGTGATTCTTCTAAATTAATCATTCCTTTGGCAGATACTTCAGTGGATTATGTATTAATCACAAAAGCTGGAGCTTGTACCGATACGGCTACTAATACCGTAACGGATAATGTACCTGCATTGGCAATGAATCCAATAGTAGGTCCAGTGGATGCTACATCTTGTGATACAGTATCGTTGAAAGGAACTGCAGCAGGAGGTTGTGGCCCTTATACATACGCTTGGTCTAGTGCCAATGCTACATTTGTAAGTGCTACGAATGATTCAGTAGTTCGTTTCTTATTGACGGGTACATCAGGTGCTAAAACTGTAAAAATCGTTATCACCGATAATTTAGGTGCTAAAGACTCGTTAACTCAAACAATTACATTGACTTCACCACAATTGTTAACTACGACTCCAGATACCATTTGTGGAACGCAAACAGCTACTTTAGCTGCAACTGTAAACACTGGTAGTGATATCAAGTGGTATAATTCAAATTCAATCAATGATACTAT
>CAZUUI010000185.1:3172-4526 GCA_964622955.1 uncultured Chitinophagaceae bacterium
GCTACAGGTTCACCATTTATTACACCATTATTGTCTACTACTGATACGTTCTTCGTAGAGGCTTCGGCAAATGGTGCTTTACAATATGTGGCTCGTCCTACTGCACCTGCAGCAAGTTTTGCATCAGGTTCAAATAATATTGGATTGAAGTTTAAAACAACAAAACCAATTGTATTGGATTCCGTAGATTTATTTGCTGGTACAGCTACATCTACTTCTATGACTATTGGATTATTTGTTGATGGTGCTTCTACACCAATCAAAACAGCTACAGTAACTACTACAGGAGGTACAAAAGTGCTTTCAGCGGTTGAACTAGGATGGACAATCACTCCAGGTACATACCGTATCTTGCGTACAGCAGCAGCTAGTTCATACCATAGAGAAACAGGTATGGCTACATCACCTTATCCTATGAAATTAGGTTCTTCAGGTTCGATTGATTCAGGTGTGAATTCTGTAACAGGAGCTGCTTCAGCTACAGAATACAACTTGTTCTACAACTGGAGAATTAAGGAAGTTTGTACTACACCTAGAACAGCAGTAATTGTAAATTCAGTTAATGCACCAGCATTGACGTTGAATAAATCAATAGATTCAATGTGTTCTGGATTAGTTTCTGATACGGTAAAAGTTACTTCAAATGTAGCGGATTATAACACGTATGTTTGGTCGCCAGCTACAGGTATAGCAGGTGCATCGAATGCATGGGTTGTAAATGAAACAACACCAGGAACATACAAATACATCTTGACAGGAACACAAACTTCAGGTTTGGGTTGTGTTAATAAAGATACATTAGACTTTATCGTTAAAGCAGTTCCAGCAGCATTTACAATTGCACCAGCAGGTCCATTATCATTATGTAATGGTTCCGTGCAGCAATTGGTTGCACCAAGTGGAACCTCTTCAATGACTTGGAGTGCTACTACGGGGCTATTCTCAAATGTATCGGCTACTTCAGCTTATACAGGAACAGATAGAGATACGGTTTGGGCAGCTCCTACAGATACTATTAAATATTTCGCTACAGCTACACATCCAAATGGTTGTACAAGACAAGATAGTATTGTTATCAATGTAATGGATAGTGTTAATATTACAACTCAACCAATCGCTTCTACAGTGTTATGTCAAGGAAGTGCATTGAATTTGAGTGTAGTAGCATCATCTACTAGTCCATTGACTTATCAGTGGAGAAAAGGGGGTACAAATAACGCTACTACAACAGCTTCATTTAATATCGCTTCAACAGCAGTAACCGATTCAGGTTCGTATGATGTAATAGTTTCAACGGGTGCTCCTTGTCCTAGTAAAACTTCTACAGTTGCCCTAGTTAAAGTAAGTCCATCTG
>CAZUUI010000186.1:0-4486 GCA_964622955.1 uncultured Chitinophagaceae bacterium
AGCTTTTTCTTTTTGGCTCATTTGTGAAGACTGAATCCCATTTTTGATAATATTATTGAGGCAACTAATCATTTGCTCTCTGTCTATATTGGCAGGAGCTGTTTCCAAATTGGTTTGAAATGTTACAATAGTATTTTCGGTATCATCAAATAGATTCGTAATATTTTGAATCAATGGGATAAGGTCAGTAACTTCTAGAACCGAATCTTTTAATTTTGCAAAATTTGAAAAAGCTGAGGCAATACCGCTAAGATTATCGATCTGTTCAATTAAGGTATTGCATACATTTAATGTCAATTCATTTAAATCTTCTTCACCTTCTTTTATTTTTCGTTGCAAATATTGAATGCGCAGTTTCATCGGCGTCAATGGATTTTTAATTTCATGAGCAATTTGTTTTGCCATTTCGCGCCAAGCTTGTTCACGTTCGGTAAAGGCGAGTTGCTTCACACTCAAATCCAAACTTTTAACCAATTTGTTGTATTGACGCACCAATTGACCAATTTCATCACGATTGTCGTATTCAATGATTTCATTTTTTGAAGAAAGTCTAATTTTTGAAATTTTTGAAATCAACATTTTCAAAGGTTCTGTAATGGTATAGGACAACCAATATGCTACAATAATAGCTAATAAAAATAGGAAAACATAAATATTGACCAAAGATACAATAAAATTGGAGACATCGCTCTTCATCCAGCTCACATTATCTTTTAAAGGTAATATTATTATAAAATTATTCTTTTTAACATTAGGAAAAACTAATGAAAACGCTTCATAAAGATTATTTTTTGAGTCTATTTTGATTTTTGTCAATAACTTGGTTTTTTTATCAAAAATTGATTTCATAATTTCAGCACGAACATAAGGCTCTTTCATACTTAACAATTTTGATTGTAAATATTCTTTGCCATCTAAGGTATAAAGCCCAATTTCAATATTATTATTTAGTGCTAATTTATCTAAATATTGTTTTATTTCGTGCTTTCGTTCTTCTTCTGAAGTAGTTTTTTCAAATAAATCTTTTACAAAAAAGTTTAAAGAATTCTGTATAGAATTGAGTTTGTTGAGTAGATATTCTTTTTTGTATTCTTCGGTTTTGCTTTTCAAATTGGAATAACTAATGACTGCAATACTAAGAAATATTGAAAAAATTAAGCCAATAATCATAGCTGTAATTTTATTTCTCAAAGAAATCTTAACTCGTATTTGCAATTGTTTTTTATTGAAATAAAACAACCTAAGTATAAATACAGCAATAAAGTAAAATGAGAATAAAATGAGATTGAAACAAAATATATACGAAAATAATGCAAACGTAGAAATGGGTTGAATTGAATACGTATTTAATACCACTTTGATATTATTTCCAAAATTGTATACTTTGTTTATAAAATTTTCAGTTTCAGGGGATTCTATTATTTCATTTCTGCTATTCAATAGATAATTAAAAGTATAATTATATGGGTATGTTCCCGTAAATTCAATTAATGTATCGGATTTGTAAATAGAATAATTAATAGAATTTTCACCTATAATCTCTTCATTGATATTGTTTTTTACATTGTAATTTAGTTTATTTAAATAATTGATTGGAGAAATTTTATATAAAATATCACTTGTACAATTATCGATTAGATAAAATTTATTATTTGGATTTGTAACCAAAAAAACCTGAAAATTGGGATCTCCAAGAATAGGTTTTGCATTGGTTAGCATTTTTATCCAATCTAAGGTTTGAGATTTGTATATGGTATCTATTTTGATATGCTTATTTTCAAGACTGTCTTTACATAAATTTTTTAATTCAATATTACAACGAAGGTGTTTTAGCAATGCATTTTGAGTCTCTAAATCTCTTCCAAATGCAATTTCAGAAGCAAAAGACTCCATTACAGCTGTTTCTTTTTTTGCATTAAAATGATTGAGCAAAAATGTAGTAATGGTGGAAGCAAAAAGAATAAAGAAAAACGTATTGACTATCTTGCTTTGATTTTTTACAAATATTCTTATATAAAGCGTTAGAATAGATATATATATAATGAAAAAAACAATAATATAGTGTGGTGCTAAATGCAATTGTTTGAAAAATAATAGTGTAATTATCAGAACTAATGCAAAAGAATTGAATCGTTTCAAATTACTAATAGGAATTTTTGATATTTCTTTCATTCCTTTTTTTGCTAATAAAAAATAGCTTGAAAAGCTGAGCAAAAGGATCGTAAGCCCCAAAACACTATAAATGGTAATTCTAGGGAAATAATTGAAATTGAACCAAATAGAACTCTCTAAAACAATACGTTCAAATATTTTAACAATAGATAAAACTTCACCTAAAAAAAATATAATAACCAATGTATGAACTAAAAATCCAATTTTGTATGTCTTTAATTTTTCGGTATTAAAAAAAACTCTATTATAAAAAAATTGAATAATAAATAAATTAATTAATATAAATATCAGGAAATCTCCCAATGTAGGATTGAGGTTTGAACCAGAATAGATTGATGAATTAAAAATTTTTAATTTATATAAAAAGTCAGGTGTTTTGAATTTAATCATCATTTGACGTATCCCAAAAAGAAGCCCCATTAGAATTAAAACACTTGTAATTGGAAAACGAATTGATAAAATTTTAAAGAAATTTTTCAAAAAGTAAAATAATAATATACCTTCAATAATAAATAAAAAAATTGAAAACAAAATATCTATATCGCCTCGATTTTTGTTTTTTACAATGCTAAATAAGTAGTAATCATCGTAAGATTTGATTTCATAATTGGTATGTTTGTTTGGGATAGTAGAAATTGAATAATTTGGATATTTGCTATCCTTTTCAAACAAATAAGTATTTACATGCCACTCACTTTCTATCAATTCACTGATTTTGACAATACTAGTAACAATATTCGACGCATCTATTTGCTTTGAAAATACAATCCATTGATCATCTTTAATAAAAGGATTTTCAATACTTTTTGTAATTTCTTCTTGGCTTAAATTTAGAGCATTCTTTGACCAAAAAAACAATGAATATGTATTCGTTGAATCTTTTTTATAGTTTTGTATCTGAAAAATTTCTCTAGATAATTTTTTTAATTTTGTAGTGGGAATTTTTTCAAATGTAAGTTTATTAAAATTAGTGTGTTCATTTTCAAAGTAAATAAAAAATTTATCTAAAGTCTCTTGTATTTTTTCTACTTTAGAAGGTCCATTGAGTTCAAAAGGCCATACTTTAGGAACAATTATATGTAGTGATAATATTGAAATCAATAAAATAAAAGGTAAGTATACCTTTCGTTGTTTCATTGCCAAGAGTATCAAGCTTTTTATTTTCCTTGTTGCCATAAAGTTTCCATTTCGTTTATTGTCAATTCATTAATAGGTCTATCGGCATTATTTTCAATATATTGAAAACGTTTGATAAATTTTTGATTGGCTTTTTGAACCGCTTTTTCGGGGTCTATTTTCAAAAAACGAGCCATATTAATTAGCGTAAAAAACAAATCGCCCAATTCTTCTTCTATATGTTCTTTATCATTTGATTGTATCGCTTCGTCAAATTCGATAATTTCTTCGGTCAATTTTTCTCGTACTTGTTCATAGTGCGTCCAATCAAATCCTACTTGAGCCGCTTTTTCTTGAATTCGCCAGCCTTTTACAATACTCGGCAGCGATTTGGGAACGCCTTCCAAAACCGATTTTCGACCTTCTTTCAACTTGAGTTTTTCCCAATTTTGCTTCACCATATCCTCCGAAATAGGATTGTCGTGCTCAAAGACGTGTGGATGCCTGTATACAAGTTTGTCGTTTATGGATTGAAGTACATCGGCAAGTTCTATATTTGAGGATTCATTCAACAATTTGCTGTAAAATACCAAATGCAAAAACAAATCACCCACCTCTTCTTTGATGTGTTTTTCATCTTTTTCCATCAGGGCATCATAAAGCTCATAAGTTTCTTCAATTGTAAGATGTGAAAGACTCTCAAACGTTTGTTTTTGGTCCCACGGACACTTCACACGAAGCAAGTCCATTATCTCTTTCAATCTCTTAAATTCACTTAAATATCGCTCCATAATTTTCAATAAACAAATGTATGAATTTTTTTATTAAAAAAAGGGATTTTTTAGAAAAAAAAACTTTGTAGAATGAAAAATTTTATTTAACTTTGCAATCAAATTATACTAAATGAACAAACCTAAATATTTTTATAAAACGGAAGATAAGTTTTTAATATTTGAGTTTGTAAGCGAAGGTCCCAAAGGAAGTGTAAAGAAAATAGTAGAATATACCGAAACATCAACTGAAAATGTATTTAATCTAGGTTTTGGAGATTATGATGAAAATACAAATTCTATAAACGATTTATCGGTTACAAATAATGGAGATAGTTTGAAAGTATTAGCAACTGTAGCGTCAACATTATATGCTTTTCTTGAAAAACATCCAAAGGCCTATGTTTTTGCTACTGGAAGTACGAGAG
>CAZUUI010000187.1:0-1871 GCA_964622955.1 uncultured Chitinophagaceae bacterium
GCATAGGCAAATCATCTAGCACTCGAATTTTATATACAAAAAATCAGCTAAGTAGTGCAGGAGCAAAAACAGGAATTATAAAATCGATTGCTTTTAATTTGATAAATGCTAATGTAAAGCTTTATGAAAATTTTACGATAAAAATAGGCGCTACATCCGGAACTACGGCTAATGCTTCAGTTCCTATGTTTACGGTATTTGATACAAAAGCAATAAATCCAACAATAGGTTGGAATACATATACCTTTGATAGAGGCTATGATTGGGATGGAAAAAGTAATATTATTGTAGAATTTTGTATTAAAAAAAATGCAGACACCAGTTTCATTAATAGATATATGACAAACACTACTTCTGCAGGCAATGAAGTCAGTTATCGAATATCGAATACGTTAGGTATAGATGCTTGTGATATGACTACAAATTATATAACCTCTGGAGGTACACAAGCTAAACCTCATACACGTTTTTCAATGATAGGTATAGACAGTTCGGATGCACAATTGAATTATACGTGGATACCATCTTCTTCAATTGTTTATCAAAATAAAACTAAGGCTGTATTAAAAACTTCGGCCAAGGACTCTTTTTTTGATTTGAAAGTAGGAAATGCTTTTTGTTTTGATTCACAGCGTCTAAAGATTAATTTAGATACAAATTTTAGAGTAAACACATTTGGCAGTAAAACAATTTGTAGAAATGTAAACAACTCGTCTCCAATAATTATTGGAGCAACTATTAAAAGCAATAATCCATATACCGTAGCTTGGACTTCCATACCCAACGATCCTTCAATGTCATCAACGTCAATGGATACAATCTCAATTAACCCAAGCACAAAGGGAACATATAAGTATGCCGTTTCGGTTTCTTCATTTCCTTGTCAATATTTAGATACAATTACAGTACAAATTAATGATACTGTATCATTTACAACAGTAAAAACAGACCCAACTTGCAATCAAACAAACGGAAGCATTATTTCATCCTTGCCAATGGGTAACGACAGTAGCGATTATAATTATAATTGGACACCAAACATTTCTGCTTTTTCAAAAGTATACAATCTAGGCGCAGGTAATTATACTTTGCAATTGACTTTAAAATCAGATACGTCGTGCAAAGGACAGCAAAATATTAGCTTGCTACAAAATCCAATAGTTATTTCAGTTCAACCGCAAAAGATTAATAAATTATGTGTTGGATCTAGCAAAAAATTAGTTGTAAAAGCACAAAATATAGATAGTCTTCAATGGTTCAAAAATGGCTTAGCCATTTCGGGAGCTACGTTTGATACGCTCACTTTGTCAAATCTTAATACTACTGATTCTGGGAAATATTATGCATTAATCTATGGATGTCCAGCTAATATTTATTCTGACACCGCCGAAGTACAAGTCTATTCACCCGCTGTAATAACCCAACAACCTCAAGATGTAACGATTTGTGAAGGCTCTTCATTCAGTTTGTCAATTATTGCCAATAATGTAGATTCTGTTGTATGGTTTAAAAATGGATTTAGAATATCAAATAGCATTACTCTCAATTATACTACCTCCACTCTCTCAGATTTTGGGAGCTATTATGCCATAGCCTATAGCAAAGGAACTTGTAAAAATGATACATCATTAAAAGCAAAAGTTAATATTGTGTCTTTACCAATTATTACAACACAGCCTGCTCCTCTAACCAAATTAATTCAGGGAGCGTCCACTACTCTTTCGGTTACGGCATCAAGCGTAGCTTCATATCAATGGTATATGAACGGAACCCCAATTTCTGGAGCAACTTCCTCGAGTTATCAAATAACAAATTTTGACTCTACTATTCATAGTGGCTTGTATACGTGTGTTTTATCGCCTATAGCACCT
>CAZUUI010000187.1:1881-4471 GCA_964622955.1 uncultured Chitinophagaceae bacterium
TAACAACAACTGTAGCCAAAGTAGAAGCGACACGTTGCAATTCCAATATTTCAGCTACAATCACAAGAAATGGAAACATTTTGACAGCATCTATGAATAATGGGGTAGCACCTTATACTTACAATTGGAATTATAATAATAGAACAAATAGCTCTTTAACTATTTATGGACAAGGAAATTATTGTGTAACCATTACCGACGCTAGTGGATGTAAAGCAAATAAATGTTCGTATATCACGGTTACAAATCCTATAATTCCGTGTAATATTAATGCAAACTTTGGATTTACCTTTAATAATTCGGGAGATATACAATTTAGCGATTCAAGTACCGCAAATGGTATTGGAAACACTTACGAATGGAGTTTTGGAGATGGATCTACTTCAAATCAAAAAAACCCAACAAAATCTTATGTGACAGCGGGCTCATATCAGGTAAAACTAATTGTAAGATCTTGGTTAAATTATAATAATCAATATTGTTCAGACACCGTAGTTAAGACCATTAATATCGTAAATCCAAATCCTTGTGCAGCCATAACACCGGATTTTACTTGGAGTCAAAGCGGGTCTACCTATTCTTTTATTAATACATCGAATATAACGGGTTATAGCATTGTTTCAATTCAATGGCAATTTAGCGACGGAACGGTTTCTACTATTGCTAATCCTATTAAGTCTTTTTCAACACCAGGTTTGAAGACGATTCAGATGACTATCATACTTGTGAATAATACTACTCAAGCTTTGTGTACCAAATCCATTTCAAAACAATTAAACTTTAGTACGAATCCTTGTTCTATACACGATGCGCTTTATAGTACAATTATTAACAATAATCAAGTGTCCTTTTATAATTTGAGTTCGGGAACCAATTCCAATACCATTTATTTATATAAATTTGGCAATGGGGATTCATCCAATATTCAAAACCCAACGTATACCTATCCGTTGCCTGGATTATACAGAGCGGTTTTATATATCAAATCAAGCTTTGGATCAACGCTTTGTGTAGATTCTTTTGTACAAATTCTTCAAATTTCTACATCCAATTTATGTATTGATAGTGGATATACTTCATATTATAACTATCAATGTCCAGATTATATAAGTCCGGTTTGTGGTTGTGACAATAAAACATATCAAAATTTTTGTTTTGCAGTAAAAAGTGGTTTAAAACAATATAGCAATGGACCGTGTGCAAATGATACAAGCTATGTAACCATTAGCGGATATGTAATAAACGATTTAAATAGAAATTGTCAAAAAGATATACAAGATACTGCAATTCCTAATGTTAAAATCACGATTAATACTACACCTCCAACGATAGTATTTACAAACAATAATGGTTTTTACAGCGCAATCGTTAAAAAAGGAATATATACCATTTTTCAATCTCAAAACACAAATTCAACAAGCTTGAAATATACACAAATATGTCCCGCAGCAGGAATTAATGTAATAGCAAATACGGCTGGACAGGTTTATGGTAACAACAACTTTTATGATACGATATCTCAATGCCAAGATTTGTCAACTTCAATTTTTAGATATTCAACTATTACACCAGGATTTGTTTCTACAAAAAATATTTACTATACAAATAATGGATCTACTCCAATTCAAAATGTACAGTTGCATTATAAGTTTTTAAGTGCGCTTACAATAATGAATGTATACAATCCTTATACCGTTTCGGGTAATGTAATTTCTTGGAACCTAGGCACACTGCCACCATATTCTACTGGAATCAAAAAAGTTGAACTCTTGACTCCAACTACGTTGCCTTTAGGAACCACTGTAGTAGATAGTGTATGGATAGAACCTATGACAGGTGATTGCAACATATCTAATAACGTAGCTTTGTACTATGACACTTGTGTAGGCAGCTGGGATCCAAACGACAAGACTGCATTTCCTGCTGGAAATACGGATACTTCGGTAAAAGTAATAGACTATTTGGTACGATTCCAAAACACGGGAACCGCCCCTGCACACAACGTAGTAATAGTAGATTCTATTGAGAATAATTTAGATTTTAGTACGTTGACTTTACACAGTACTTCGCATACTCCTTGTAGAATCTTTACAAATGACAACAAAAAAGTGTATTTTGAATTTGAAAATATTATGCTTCCAGATAGTGGTACAGACTATGAGGGCAGTCAAGGGTACGTCAATTTCTCACTTAAATTAAAAGAAAATTTACCTGTAGGAACACAAATCAAAAATACAGCCGCTATTTATTTTGATTTTAACGAACCCATAATTACCAATACTACTGTAAATACAATTTATTTAAAATCGGCGAGTGGCATTATTTCAAAAGAAAAAGACTACACGATAGAATTGTATCCAAATCCAAGCAAAGGCGAAAAAGTAACCTTGAAAGTAACTTCGGACAAAATGCAAACAATCTCGTATCGTATATTTGACCTCAACGGAAGAGAAAAGATGATACAAGTAGACCGAAAAGCTAATGGATTTTATGAAGAAGAAATCCAACTGAACAGCTTGTCAAAAGGAATTTATCTCATCGACATTTCAATCAACGGAGAAGCTAGCGGCAAAGTAAAATTGGTAAAGGA
>CAZUUI010000188.1:0-4416 GCA_964622955.1 uncultured Chitinophagaceae bacterium
TTCCTTTTTGAATACGCATCCCCTTACAAAAGAACGTATAAAAAATGGGGATAATGAACTTAAAAATCAACCGAGTTATATAAAAGACCCTTTAATTGAAAATCTTTTCAACGATTTAAAAGGGATTAATCCCGCCACCCTCTAAAAACATACACCGAATAAATGCCTTTTGAAATGCCAACAAAAAGCTGAACGACAGTACAAGCTATGGCTGCGCCTACGGCTTTATAAAGAGGTATCAACCATAGATTGAGTCCAATATTGAGCAATACGCCTATGGCTACAATAATAATGATAGGTTTGTATTTGCCTATTCCTGTAAGAAAACTGCCAAAAACATACATCCAAGCCATCCCCAACACAGACCATACGCCCCATTTGTAGGTATGAATAGCATAAGGACTTTCGGTTTTGTATAAATATTGAAAAATAAATTCACAACCAAAGTATGTAACCAAGACAAACCCCAATGCTATAATAGTAGCAATCACAAAAGAATAAAAAACCTTTTGCTGAATCAATATATGATTTTGTGTGGCAAAATGAGCCGAAACCGCTGGCAACAAAAACATACTCAACAAATACAACGCATTGTATGCCGAATCGAAAAAACGATACGATAAAGCAAAAATACCACTGTGTTCATTGCCATTTGGAATAATATTCTGGAGCAATACCGCATCGATACGCGTATAAATCACCATCAATACACTAATAATAATAAACGGCAATGCATCTTTTATCAATGCAGGAATAAATGAAAATGAAAATCGATTTTTGACAATTTCTATTTCCCGTAAAAGAAAAAAATATGTGATACCAAGACTTAAAGTATACGCTATAAAATGAATTCCGATAAAAGAATAAATTCCTAAATCATTTCCAATCATAGTATAAACCAATATACTTCCCAGAATCACTAAAAAAATACGGTCAATGCTACTCAGCCAACTATCGAGACCAAATCGCTGGAGACCTTGTACAAAGCTACGCCCAAATTGAAAAAAAGAAAAAAGCAACTGATTCATAGCTATCATTACAAACAAAAGAGATTGCGAAAAGGAATAATTAAACATAAAAATTGTAGCCAATACAATTAAAAGGTATAAAAAGCCTAACCCTATTTTCACATACAACAATCTTTGAAAATCGGTAGCTAAATTATAACTTTTATCCGCCATTTTCTTGGTTACATAATTGTGTATACCTAAATCTAATACAATGGAATAAATATAAATAAGACTTAAAAGCGAAAAATAATTGCCATATAGCGCATTGCCATACATTAATTGAAACTTTCTATCCAGCACAAATACCCAAACAGGCTTTATAGCAAAATTGATCAAAAAAAGAAAAGATATATTTTTAAAATATTGTTTTAAAATCATTGAAAAATTCCATTTATAATATTTTTTATATATTTTTGCATATTACACGACACCTAAAAATGTAAAAAACGTGTAACTAATTTTAAATTTTAACAAATATAAGATAAAATATTCATTCGGAGTTGGAAAAGCAAAAAAGATTAAAAGTTGCCGTCAATACACGTTTTTTGATTAAAGACAAGCTAGAAGGTATAGGTTGGTTTTCTTATAATATCCTCAAAGAGATTGTAAACACTCATCCAGAGGTTGATTTTTATTTTATTTTTGACCGTCCATACGATGCACAGTTTTTATTTGCAGAAAATGTAAAGCCCTTAATTGTCTCGCCTCCTGCGCGCCACCCTTTTTTATGGTATGTTTGGTTTGAATTGGCACTCCCTAGTGCTTTAAAAAAAATCAATCCCGACGTTTTTCTTTCGCTAGATGCCTATACTTCAATTAAAGCAAATGTAAAAAAAGTAACCGTATTTCACGACATTGCCTTTGCTTTTTTTGATGGACACGTACCTTTTTTAGTCGAAAAATTTATGCGGTATTTTACCCCTAAATATCTAAATGCTTCTACTGAAGTTGTTACGGTTTCCGAATCTTCCAAAAAAGATTTAATTTCGCATTATCACTGTGATGCTTCAAAAATTTGGGTTTCGTGCAATGCCTCCAGCGAAGTATATCAACCTGTGGACATAGACACAAAAACAATATTTCAACAACAAAATACACAAGGGCTTCCTTATTTCATATTCGTAGGCTCTATACATCCTCGAAAAAATGTGATCAATCTGCTCAAAGCCTTTGAATTATTCAAAAAAACAGATAATAAATCAATGAAATTGGTGGTCATTGGACGTTTTGCGTGGCAGTTTGAAGCGGTAAAAGCATATTATAATTCAATGACCTATAAAGAGGATGTCATTTTTGTAAATCATTTGGCACAAGATGCCCTACACAAATGGGTTTCGGCTGCTGAGGCACTTATTTATGTTCCTTTTTACGAAGGTTTTGGGATTCCATTAATTGAGGCTATGAATTGTAAAATTCCAATCGTTTGTAGCAATATTTCTTCAATGCCCGAAGTAACTGAAAATGCAGCGATACACGTTTCACCTACCAATACGCAAGAAATAGCGGATGCAATGACAAAAATTTTGGACGTAGATACAAGAACGAAGCTTATAGAAAATGGACAAGAACAAATCAAAAAATATTCGTGGAAAAAAGGAGCGCGAATAGTATGGCAAGCGATAGAACGTGCTATTGAAAAATAATTACCAGCTAAATTCTTTTCTGCTATTTTTGTAATTAAATATTTCTTAAAAGCTAAATGTTATAAAAGCATCTAACAAATGAAGTTTCGTTTTTTTCTTTTTCCGTTGGCTTTTTTATATGGTATAATCATTCATATTAGAAACTTTCTATTTGATATTCAACTGTTTAAATCGAATCGTTCTACTTTGCCATCCATAGTTATTGGCAATCTATCGATGGGCGGCAGCGGAAAAACACCTACATTATTATGGCTTAATGAAGTATTGAAAAAAAATCATAACATTGCATTTTTGAGCCGAGGCTATGGACGAAATACCAGAGGTTTTAGACAAGTATCGGCATTGAGTACAGCAAAAGAAGTGGGCGATGAACCGCTTCTCATCTATTCAAAAACCCAAAATCAACATACTTTTGTATGTGAAGACCGAGTTGAAGGAATTGAAAAAATTAAGAATTTATTTCCAAAAATTGACTTAGTTATTCTTGACGATGCATTTCAGCATAGAAAACTCAAGGCAAATAAATACATTCTCATCACAGAATACAATGCGCCATATTTTGAAGATTTTTATTTCCCAATGGGAAATTTGCGCGATGGAAAAAATCAAGCGAAAAGAGCCGATATCATCATAGTTTCAAAATGTCCCGATTCATTGCAAGACACTGAAAAAGAAATTTTTATAAAAAAAATAAATCCATTACTTCACCAGTCGGTATTTTTTGCAACGATAGAATATGGATTGCTTCAAGATGTTTTTGAAAATAAAAATGTTTCATTTCCAGAAAGTTGTATCGCCATTTCGGGTATAGCTAAGCCAAAATTATTTATTGAAGCCATCAATAAAAAGACAAAATTGATCAAACATTTTAATTATCCCGACCATTATTCCTTTACCGAAAAAGATATAGACACTTGGTCTAATTTTTCAAACTGCAAGGCGATTATTACCACGGAAAAAGATGCCATCCGATTGATAGCCCATAAAGATTATTTGGAATCAAAAAATTTAAAAATATATTCGCTTCCTATAAAAATGCAACTAGACAATTTGGAATTATTCCTCAAAATACTCAATTCAAACTAAAGAAATGAAACGAATCATAATTAGCGTAACAAATGATATCTCTTATGACCAACGAATGCAAAAAACAGCAAATACGCTGATTGAAAGTGGATTTGAGGTGACGATTGTTGGCCGAAAACGCCCAAATTCCATTGCAATAAAAAACGAAATGTTTAAGCATCATCGTTTTTCAATGATTTTTGACAAAGGAAAAGGATTTTATATCGAATATCAAATTCGACTTTTATTTTATCTCCTTTTTCATCGTGCAGATATTTTTTGTAGTGTAGATTTGGACACCATTTTGCCTAATGTATTCATTGGTAAATTAAAAAACATACCTGTAATATATGATGCACACGAATATTTCACCGAAGTACCCGAATTGGTAGGCCGCAAAACAGAACAATCCATCTGGAAATTTATAGAACAAATTTGCATACCTCAATGTAAATCGATGTATACCGTTTGCCCTTCGATAGCACAATTATTTAGCAATGAATACAATAAGCCTTGTGACGTCGTATATAATTTTCCCAACAACATTCCACTAGAATCTACGCCTGATAATTTTGATAAAAAAATTGGTCTAAATAGTCCTATCAACTTTGAATTATCCAGAGAACAAAGTGTTAAAGAAGAAGATGAAGTTATTGAAGAATTAGTTTGTCGTCGTGATAATCCTAATTGTTTATCTT
>CAZUUI010000189.1:0-4362 GCA_964622955.1 uncultured Chitinophagaceae bacterium
TTCCAAGAATATTGTAATTGAAAGTGGACGAATTCTTCCTATTCAACTGAGTTCATTCTCATCCAATTATGACTTACGTTTTTTGAAGCGATTTCTTTGGCGAAATGAAATTAAATACTTTTGGGGAAATCAAGAGTTATTTAATAATAGAAAAAATAATTTTTCAATTACAACCTCAATTTCAGTAATGTTTAAATAATAAAATATGAAATCACAAGAAGAATTAAAAAAAGACATTATCGATGCACTCAAAACGATTTATGACCCTGAAATACCCGTAGATGTATACGAATTAGGCTTGATTTACGAAGTAAATATTGACGACAAAAAGCACGTTGAAGTCGTTATGACATTGACCTCTCCAAACTGTCCTGTAGCGGGTAGTCTTCCACAAGAAGTACAAGACAAAGTAGCTTCGGTAGAGGGTGTGGAGGGTGCACATGTCGAACTCGTTTTTGAACCTGCATGGGACAAAAGCTTTATGAGTGAAGAGGCCATGCTGGAATTGGGATTTCTTTAAAAAATGTTAAAACTTAACAATTTTTAATTTTTTTTATTTGTTTATTATAAAAAATGTAAATTTGCCATCTTTAAATCATAAATATGAGACAAATTTTCACTTTATTTTTAGTATTAATTAGTTTAAAAGTTAATGCTCAATTCCAAGAAATACAAGTCGGTATTGGTACAGCTAATTACTATGGAGATCTTAATACAACAAACAAAAAAGTATTACAACCAATTTCAGATCATAGCGCATTTAATATAAAAGCTAGCTATTCTTTAGGATATCGTTTTCATTTCAAAGAATACTTTAGTATTGGAGCACAATTTAATGCTATGTCATTAAGCGGATACGATTCTGATAATTATTCAAAAGGATTCGAAAATGTAGGTTATGCCAGATACTTAAGAAATTTAAGTTTTTATACAGATTTGTATGAATTATCAACTCAATTTACATACGAACCATATCGAAATGATAAAAGGTGGTTTAATTATAGATGGTTTGCTTCACCTTATATAAGTGCTGGATTAGGTATTTTTAAATTCAATCCAAAAACAATGTTAAATGGCACGGAATATGAATTACAACCCTTAGGAACAGAAGGACAAGGTTTACCAGGACAAGAAGACAAATACAGTTTAACTCAAATTTCCTTACCAATTTCTTTGGGGCTAAAAGTATATAGTCCAAATAGACGAATTGCTATCTCAATGGATTTTTCTTATAGACTTACCAATACAGACTATTTGGATGATGTAAGTGGATATTATTTTAGCAAAGATTTATTCGATTTGAACTATAACGCATCTGATGCTACTCTTGTAAAATCGCTAAGTGATCGAAGAATTGTTAAATCTACATCTAACGACAATATTAGAGGCAATAAAAATGACAATGACGGTTTTATAACCATGCAGATGAAATTTTCTTATTTCTTCAAACACAAAAGAGAAGTTAAAAAGCCTACTTTTATTTTTGTAAGTCCAAGATATATAAATTAATCTAAGTACATTTGTTGTATTTTCGCGTATATTTACATCTTAATATCATTTTAAGATAAAAATCTAATTAATGACCTCTTTCAAATCTGGCTTTGTAAATATTATTGGTTTGCCCAATGTTGGAAAATCATCTTTAGTTAATTACTTAATAAATGACACGCTTAGTGTTGTTAATTCTAAATCACAAACAACTAGACACAATATCAGAGGTTTTTTAAATGGCGATGATTATCAAATTGTATTGGTAGATACTCCCGGCTGGATAGAAAACCCTGCATATCAATTACAAACAGAAATGAACAAATGCGTAGAATTAGCATTTGAAGAAAGTGATATTATACTTTTGGTGGTAGATAAATATAATCAGTATACAGCTGATCATCATATTATTCAAACATTAAATCGCTCTAAGGCTCATAAAATTTTGGCGATTAATAAAATTGATTTGTATAAACAAGAAGAAATTCAAAAACAAGTAGATTACTATCAAAAATTGTTAATTGAAACCATAATTCTACCAATTTCAGTAGAAAGCAAAATAGGAAAAGAAAAATTGATTGATATTATCATCGAAAAACTACCTGTACATCCCCCTTATTTTAATCTTGAAGATTGGACCGATAAAAATACCCGTTTTTTTTGTAGCGAAATGATACGTGAACGCATTTTTTCAAATTATCAGAAAGAAATTCCTTATAGCACCGAAGTTGTAATTCAAAAATTTAAGGAACAAGAAGATAATGTAGTTATAGAAGCTAACATTTTTGTTGAACGAAATAGCCAAAAAAATATATTAATTGGTCATAATGGCGAAAAAATCAAAAAAGTAAGTATAGAAGCTCGAGAAAAAATATCGCTATTTCTTGATACTAAAGTTCATTTATATCTTTTTGTAAAAGTATTGGACAATTGGAGAAATAGAGAAAATGTATTAAAAAGTTTTGGATATATACAATAACTTTTTTAAAGCACATTACTTCTTTTTTTTACTTTTTCGCCAATCCCACGGCGCTATAGGGTTGGGGTCTTGCCAAAGGCCTATTTTTGAGTCTCTCGCTTTTATTTCGAGTTCATTATATGCCATATCTTTTGAATATTTTTTGAAATGCCAAGCCAATCCATTGCTTACCAATACTTGATTGAGGCATTTTTCATTGTACATAACCAATCCAATTACTCTTCCGCTTCTATCCCGTCTGGCGGTTTCAATTATTTTTTCCACACGGTTGAGCTTTTTCGGGACAATCAATATGTGCCAAACGAATAGCTTCTACCCTATTTTCGGCAGTAAGTACTTCTATAGTATCGCCATCTTTTATACCTACAACTTTACCTTCAAACTCAGCAAAATTGATTGCGAACGATATTAGAAAATATAAAAAAGCTATCATTAATCTACTTTTATACTCTTTTTGCTCACCGAATGGGCACTAAAATAGCCGTAACATCCCCCCGAAATATTGCTGGAAGGATTGGCAGGAGCCGCAGCTTGATTATTTACAAGGGTACTATTTTGTATCAATACACTCCAATAATTGTAATTAGGTCTATCAATATTCAATAAATAAAACTCTACCGAATCGCCTCTTTTTACAAATTGATTATTAGCCGTTAGGCTAAATTTAGAGCCATTAATCAATCTATCTTCAAATACATATTGAAAATTTTTGCTGGAATTGTTGGTTAGATTTTTCACAAAATATCTATAATTATTGGATTGATCAGCAGGATCTTTTATTCTAGATGCTACCAATTTTTCATTATCTTTTGACCCAAAGAAGGTCCAGTTGTACAAGCTATCAATTTCTACTTTTGGAGGCATAGTACTCTGTGCTGTATAAGTTTTGCCTTGGTGAACTACTTTCATATAATATGTATTGCCTATTTTTGGCGTGAATGAATTGGAAGAAAAATATCCATCTATCCCAGCAAATGTCTGTGTCATAGGGAATACATTGCCTTCATTGTCTTTAATTTCAACAGAATCGGGGTTTACCATTATAATTGAATCATTTTTACTAAATGATTTTGACATAGAAAAAATACCTATAGCCTTATTTTCATAATCATCGATATAACATTCTATGATTAATTTTTCTTCGTGAGTGCCCAAGGATACATCAATTTTTTCGGTACAAGAAAAAATCAATGAAAGCATACTTATCAATATTATTATTTTTTTCATTTGTATATTTTTTATCTTTCAGAAAATTCGTTTCGGATTATTTATCTTCGTTTTGTTTAGTTTTTGGGGTAAATCTAAAATTATAAGTAATAGAAGGAACAAAACGGAAAAGATATGTTTTTTCGGCAAAAGTTTGTCCATTATCATCTGCTTTAAAATCAATTAGATACGCATTTTTTGTGCCTAACACATTGTATACTGAAAAATTTAATCCATGTTCAAAATACTTCGTTTTTTTCAAATCCCAATTCAATGCTATATCCAAACGATTGTAAGTAGGAAATCTATCCAAATTTCTTCCATTAAACGTATTGTAATAAACACCGCCAGGATTGTAGCCTCCAATATTGGTTTTACCTGTAGGAAAAGTAACGGCATTGCCCGTATAGAGAACATAATTGGCTGACAAACTCACTTTTTTGCTTAATTCATACATGGCTACAATACTCAAATCGTGCGTTCGGTCATAGCGAGAGGCAAACCATCTACCGCCTTCAATATCATCAAATTTTCGTTCGCTTCGAGACAAAGTATAGCTAATCCAACCCGTAAATTTGCCTACTCTCTTTTTCAAAAACAATTCCAATCCATACGCACATCCATTGCCATATACCAAGTCCTTTTCCACGGTTTCGTTGGCACGCAATTGGGTTCATGTTTTATAATCT
>CAZUUI010000190.1:0-4361 GCA_964622955.1 uncultured Chitinophagaceae bacterium
GGATACAGCTATTTTGTTGAAATGGTCCAAGGTTTTGCGATATGATTTTTTTAGATTGTTCAGTTCGCATTTGATGTTACATCACGGTATATCTAATACAATTACTAAGAAAAAAGAGAAAGTAAATGTTGAAGGAATTAATATTCGAAAAAATGTCTATACCAAAGAAATGATTAACTTTTTGGTTTCAAAAGTTAGAAATAATGAAATGAAACCTATGGATATAGTCAATGAATATGGTATTCCTAAAACTACAATGTACAAATGGCTTCAAAAATATCCAAATCAAGCTGATGAAAAATAATATACATATAGGGAAATTAATTCAAGAAGAAGTATTTAAAATGAACATAAGTTTGCATGATTTAAGTAATATATTGCATACAAATGAGAAAAACTTATTGAGAAAGTTTGAACGTAAAGTTTTGAGCACAAAAGATTTGTATATTTGGTCTTTGATAACCAAGATTGATTTTTTTAAGGTTTATTCAGATTATTTAAAATCTTCAGACCCTGAAATTCAAAAAAAAATGAGAATTCATACTTTGAAACAAAAATATAACAGAAGTTTTTCACATGAAAATTGATTATAAAAGCATATTTATAAATTTAATCAAAGAAAAATTTCCAGAAAAACTTCAGAATCCAAATATTTTGTGGAAGCTAGAGCATTTGGATTCTACGATTAGTGTTTTGGATTTGAATAAAGAACTATTTCAGAAAGAAGAAATTGTTTATACACGTATTGATAGCAGATTGCGTTCCTATACCGAAGAGGAAATTATTAGAATTTTGAAATATCAAAAAAAATATAAAATCACTAATATTGATTTAGTTAGGAAATATGGGATTTCTCGTACTACATTGAGTACATGGCGAAAAAGATTTAAAAAGCAGCTTGATTTATTAATAAAGTAAAAAAAACGAAAGGAAATAAAAAATTTTTATATTTTTGTGAGTTAAATAACGTAAACACCAATTGAATGGAAAAGGCAAAAGAGGCTAAAAAGCTATTTCAAAAATGTTATAATTTCACAAGAGCTGATGAGGTAAAAGAAGCAGGGATATATCCTTATTTCAATCCTATAGAAGAGAGCGAAGGTCCTGTAGTAGATATGAACGGGAAGCGAATTATTATGGCTGGGTCTAATAATTATTTGGGGCTTACGAGTCATCCAAAGGTAAAAGAAGCGGCAATTAATGCTATTAATAAATACGGAACAAGTTGTTCGGGTAGTAGATATTTGACAGGTACGATAGATTTGCACAATGAGCTGGAAGCAAAATTGGCTAAATTTGTAGGAAAAGAGGCCGCATTGCTATTTAGTACTGGATACCAAGCTGGTCAGGGTGTAATAGCACCTTTGATGGGTCGTCATGATAAAATTATAAGTGATAAAGACAATCATGCTTCTATCCAAACCGCAAATATGCTTGCAAAAGGTACTTTTGGTACTGATATACTTCGTTATCACCACAATGATATGGAGGATTTGGAGAAAAAATTGAATACTATTAAAGATATAGAAGGTGGGAAATTCATCGTTACCGATGGTGTTTTCTCTGGCTTTGGCGATATCCCCGATTTGCCTAGTATTGTAAAACTAGCCAAAGAACACGGTGCACAAACTTTGGTAGATGATGCACACGCTTTTGGTGTGATTGGTGAAGGGGGGCGTGGAACAGCAAGTGAATTTGGGCTTACTGATGAGGTAGACTTGATCGTATGTACATTTAGCAAGACTTTGGCTTCGTTGGGAGGTTTTGTAGCCGGTGAAGAGCGTGTCATCAATTATTTGAAACACCATTCGCCAGCGCTTATTTTTAGTGCTTCTCCAACTCCCGCTTCTGTAGCCAGTGCTTTGGCGGCTCTTGATATTCTTCAAGAACAACCCGAATTGGTGAAAAAACTCAACTTTAATGCAGAATATGTACGTACAGGGCTCAAAGATATGGGTTATGATATTTATCCAGCACGTACTGCAATTGTTTCGGCGATTTTGAGTAGTGATGTAAAAGGATTTCAATTGTGGAAAGGCTTGTTTGATGCAGGTATCTTTGTCAATGTATTTGTACCGCCAGCAGCGCCTCCAGGTATGGCTATGATGCGTAATAGCTTTATGGCTTCTCACGAGGTAGAGCATTTGGATATCATATTGGATACTTATAAGAAAATAGGTAAACAAATTGGTCTAATCTAGTCCAATCAATATATGAAAAAATTAGCGGGAATCATACTTTTCTTTGGCATAATTGCTTTGGTATTATTTCGCTTTGCAACGCCACCAAGTATTGATTTTAAGGAATTAGAGGTTACCGATATTTCTGGAAATAAAGTAAATCTTAATGATTATAAAGGCAAGCCACTTGTTGTCAATTTTTGGGCTACTTGGTGTGGGCCTTGTATGCAAGAAATACCCGATTTTGATTTGGTACAGTCAAAATATGAAGGTACTGTCAAATTTTTGATGGTTTACGACGAATCATCCTTGGCAAATATTCAAGGGTTTTTTAAGAAATATAATTACCACCTTACTTTTTTGCAATCTCAAAAAGGATTTAAAGAAATGGGTATTTTTTCTATTCCTACCACTTATTTTTTAGATAAAAATTTGAATGTAATCGATTCTAAATCAGGTTCATTGGATGCGAATTCATTGGAGGCAATGATTCAAAAAATCAAATAGTTTTTCTGAAAAATTAACTTACAGTTTTTAGATATTTCTTTAAAGCTTCAGATTTATAACCAATATAAGAAGCTACAATTCTAATATTCAAAATAGCAGCTAATCCAGCCGTGCAATAGCTCGTAAAAATTAAATAATTAAACAAATATCTATAGAAATTATAAATTTCTGTTAGGCTCATATTTGTTTTCAAAGATTTGGTGTTGGTAAGGTCTGTTAATTCTTGATTTTCAAGCAATAAAATAATTTCTTGTGTCTTGATTATTGTCATCATACCAAAAACAGAAAGTACCAATAAACTAATAAATTTTACCCAAGAATTTTTGAATAGAAGATTGAAATCAAAAAACACAATCCATCTAAAGAATTGAATCCCCAATGTAGTTGTAACCATATTAAATGCAAAATAGCTATAATCAATTTGTGAAACTATTGGAAATAATAAAGCATACGACAATGCTATTGATATTATCCAAATTAGCAATTCCTTGACAATTAATTTTTTATTATACATATCTTGTGTTTTGAAATGCAAAATTACAATAATTATTTTTACCACCCGATAAATCGGGTGTCTATTGAACAAAAAAAGGAAATTCAATAGCCGTATGCTTCAGCCTACGATAAAGAGATGAAAAAATGATTATATTCGTTTAATAGCCGTAGGCTTTAGCCAACGGAATAGGAATAGAAAAAAAATAAAGAATAATTAATATTATTATATTTGCAATAATTTATTTCAATATTTTAAATTAAAACAGATGCAGAAATTATTAGAAGGAAAAACGTGTATCGTTACAGGTGGTAGTCGTGGAATTGGGCGTTCTATCGTTATGGAATTGGCAAAACAAGGCGCTAATATTGTATTTTCATATTTTGCAAGTCAGCAAAAAGCGGAAGAATTGGCAAAAGAAATTGAATCTTATGGCGTAAAAGCATTGGCCGTAAAAAGCGATGCGGCTTCATTTGCCGATGCAAAAACTTTGTGCGATAGTGCAGTAGCCACTTTTGGAACAATAGATGTATTGGTTAATAATGCGGGAGTTACGCGTGATAATTTATTATTGAGAATGAGCGAAGAAAATTGGGATGATGTGATGAATAATAATTTAAAATCGGCTTTTAATTTGATTAAGCACGCATCGCCGGTTATGTTGAAACAAAAAAAAGGAAGTATTATCAATATTACGTCAATTGTAGGATTGAAAGGTCAGGCAGGACAAGCCAATTATGCGGCTTCAAAAGCGGGTATGATAGGATTGACAAAATCTATAGCGGATGAGCTAGGCAGTAGAAATATTCGTTGCAATGCGATTGCACCAGGATTTATCCAAACAGATATGACCGATGAATTGCCAGAGGATTTAAAGAAGAAATATTTTGAGCAAATTCCATTGAAACGATTTGCTGCACCCGAAGAAGTAGCCAATGCCGTTGTGTTTTTTGCTTCGGATATGAGTTCTTATGTCACAGGTCAGGTTTTGGGTGTTTGTGGCGGTTTGGCTAGATAATAAAATCAACCTTTTTTTTCAACAAAAAGTGTATAATTAAATCCCATAGATTTAATAAAAAAATGTTAACTTTGCAAGTTAGCTAAAATTTACAATAATTAAGAATGAGCTAATTTGATGATAAAAACACGAAAGGGATAGTAAGTGTAGAAATCAACGATGC
>CAZUUI010000191.1:0-3279 GCA_964622955.1 uncultured Chitinophagaceae bacterium
CAAGCTATCCACTTGTCCCCAAATATATGAATTGTAAAAAAAAGCTGGGTTTAGTACAATAAAAATGAAATAGAATAGCCAGTCTTTTTTAATTTTCAAAAAATGTAAAAGCGAAACCGCAAATGTAAACTCGATAGCCGTAAAGACAAGCTTAAATAAAGGCAAAGTATGGGGCTCTAACCTTCCCAAATCTGCTTGAATAGCCATAAAAAGATAAAGAATATAATGCGTAATAGGCATATAATCTGTACCCGAATTTACATAAATCTGTGATAATCCTTTATGATAATCATGCAATCCCCATTGCATAAACAACCCTAAATCGGCATGATAACGCAAAGGAACCATAAGAAACATTACTGCAAATAAGAACAATGTAGCGTAAAAATTTTTTCGATTTTCGCCCCAGTAAAAAGAGATTTGGTCAATCTTATTTTGCATAATATGAATTTTAAATATAGCTATCAATTAATCTTCAGATGTATTTTCACCTCTCAAAACTCTTATTCGTTTTCTAGCTTCGGTAGTATACACCGAATCTTTGAAATTTTGCAAGATTTTCAAATAGGTTTCCTTCGCTTTTTCAATATCCGCGGGATTTTTTTCGTATAAATCTGCCAATAAATACAATGCTTTATCGGTCAATACTTCTCGAGGATATTTTGTCACCAATGACTCCAATCGCTGGGTAGCTTGTGCATTCATTTTTTTAGAAATAAAATATTCTGCTTCAAGCATCCAAATATCATCTACCAATGATTCACTCGCCTTTATACTTTTGGCGGAATCCAACAAAGCAAAGGCTTTTTGAGGTTGATTTTGGAGAAAATAAAGCTCGGCATCGGCTACTTTGTTCATCGCTTCGGTTTGTGCTTCATCATCCAAATGATCTTGTATAAAAACCGATATTTTTAGTGCATCGTTTGCAATCAACTCCGAAGTGGCTGATTTGAGAATATTCAAGAGTTCTTGTGCTAGTTCAAATTCGCCTTTATAATAAAACAATTTAGCATTTTTGAAACGTGCCATTTCTCCCAAAGGACTATCTTTTTCATCGGCTCCCACTTGTCCATATACTAGAGCCGCTTCCCAAATATCGCCGTCCATAATAAGATAATCGCCCAAATCCAATTTTGCCATCGAACGTGTGTTTTTGGATATATCCCCAATTGCCAAAAGCCTTTTGAGAATATGGATAGCGGTATCTAATTTGTTAAATTGCTTTAGATAAAATGCTGCATAGAGAATTTGACAATCGCCAGTTACTGCGGTAAATCCATTTTCATTAAAATAATCTTCAAAATCTTTTTTAATTTTTTGTACAGCTACAGAATCTGTTATAGGGGCATTTTCCAATTTTTGAAGTATCGTTTCCGATTTTTTCAAAAATGCAGGATGATAGAGCGCCGCTTTTTCCTTTTTTTGAATCACATAATCGTAGCATTCAAGGGCTATATCATAATTTCTATCCCCTTTTGCCATTTCCGCCAATTCGAGAAGCCTGCTTCCATTTTCATTGTTTTTTTTGTCCAAAGATTTTGAAATTCTTATGGCATCATCATAATTTCGAGTCTGCAATGAAAGCCACAAGGCCATTTCGTTCCATTTTAGACTATTGGGCTCTTTTGCCAGCATTCCATAGACTTGCTTCTCCAATGCCAATAAAAAAGAACTGTTTTCTACAAAAGGTTGAACAATTTGTATCGCTACAAAAAAAGTTTGATCGTTCAATCGTTTAATTTCTTCTACAAACAAATTTGCAGCTTTCTTGTTTTCAGCAATAATTAAATAATTCTGAATCAATTCATTGGTATAAATCTGTGTATTGTTTTGTTTTTTTTGTGCCGTCTCAAAAAGTTGAATAATAAATTGATACTGCCTCAATGGCTTCAAAAATTCATAGACCATTACCACACTGCTGGCATCTTTAGCTGATTTTTCTATTGCTTGTGATATTTCTTTATAGGCTTGTGCGCTATCATTTTGTTTGATGTAAATATACCCCAAATCCAAATGTGACTCTACGCCATTCGCATTTTGTTTATTTTTTTTAAGCACAATTTCTTTGGCTTCGTTATACTTTCGGAGTGCAATCAAATTGGCATAATAGGATTTGTAATATCTTTCAGGATTTTGAGAATACAATTTCTTATATAAAATTTCTGATTTCTCAAATTCTTGTTGATCAAAATACTGTTTAGCTATTTGAGCATCTGTATTATCCTGTCCCCAAAGTATTTGAGGAAATAAAAGGAAGCTGAAGATTCCAATGAAATACAAAAATCTATTGTTCATCAATGGATTAGCCATTACAAAATCATTAATTAAATAATCGAAAAATTAATTTTCAACGATAGTACCTATCTTTTCGCCCATCAACAATTTTTTCAAATTTCCTGGGACATTCATATCAAAAACCCAAATTGGTTTTTTATTTTCTTCACAAAGAGTAAAAGCGGTCAAATCCATTACAGAATAACGTTTTTCATATACTTCTTTGAAGGTCAATTGATCAATTTTTGTTGCAGTTGGATCTTTCTTTGGGTCAGCAGTATAGATTCCATCTACATTCGTTCCTTTTATTACCAAATCAGCGCCAATTTCAGTAGCTCTCAGTGCAGCTGCCGTATCGGTAGTAAAATAAGGGTTTCCTGTTCCCGCACCAAAAATCACAATTCTACCTTTTTCCAAATGCCTAACCGCTCTTCTTCTAATGTATGGCTCCGCTATTTGGTCCATTTGAACAGCACTCATCAATCGGGTATAAACACCTTGATTTTCAATAGCACTTTGCAATGCAATTCCATTTATCATTGTAGCCAACATACCCATATAGTCGCCTTGTACTTTATCAATTCCATTGTCTGCTGCTTGTACGCCTCTAAAAATATTACCGCCGCCAATTACCAATGCAATTTCAACGCCTAGTTCCTTTGCTTCTTTGATATCAGTCGCATATTGATTGAGTCTATTTGGGTCAATACCATAATTTTTCTCTCCCATTAATGCCTCTCCACTCAATTTTAAAAGAATACGTTTAAATTTCATATTGTTTGATGCTTGCGTTTAATTATAAAAAATAAAATTTAATTATTGAGGTACTGTTCCAAACATTTTTTCAAATGCTTCGTCCAATTTATCTTTCTTAGCTACTTTTGGCGCCGAACTAGCAGGAATATTGCTAGGCGCTGTTTTAGAACTAGCAGGTGAAGAATTCACGTATTTGCTTGAAGCTGCAGGAGTTGCCTGAGTCAAACTGGTGCTGTGGCAGTGCTGGCA
>CAZUUI010000191.1:3289-4328 GCA_964622955.1 uncultured Chitinophagaceae bacterium
GAAGTAGATGGCGCGGCTGCTGAAGATGCCGTTTCATTAGATTTGGATTTGATTGTAGCAGGCTTCAATGAACTAGCTTCTTTAGAGCTGGATATTGGCGTAGCTGATTTATTTGGCAATGGCAATCCCATAATTTCATAATAGCCATTTGGCTCTGAATCAGGGTATTTAACATTTGATTTATCACCAGCTGAAGGTTTAAATCGTGATGATTTATAATTAGCTATTGCTTTTGGATTATTATCCAAATAATCGTAGCCTTCTTCTCTTACGCCTCCATTGTATTTGGTAACAAATGCACCAGGTACATTGGCAATACGCAATTCTTGTGCAAATTGGAATGCTTCATCGGCACTGTTAAAACCACTAATTTCAAATACATTTCTATTATTCAAACTCGTAAAAGTCAATAACTTTGGCTCTTTTAAGAAATTTTTAAGAATTTCTCTTTGGAAAGAAGATAGCTGAACTCGATACGGCAATTTTGCATTATTCTCAGGCAACATAGCCGATGAACTTTCATTTTTTGGTGCAGCAGGAGGGGTAGCGGCTGAAGTGGCGCCAGGCAGTGAATTCGCTGGATTTACAGATGAACCCGTTGTTTTTTGTGCCGTAGTAGTCCCAGAACCTACTTTCTTCATTTTCTTTTTATAAACATCTATAATACTGTCTCTTTCATTGAGCTGAGACATGTATTCTTCGGCTACTTGAAGACTATTTTTATTGGCTTCTTTTACTTTATTATTCAATGCCTGAATTTTGTCGTAATAGGCTTTGGGATTAGCCATAAACTTCTCCAATTCAGCGATTGTTTTTTCTTCATTATATTCTTGTGCATAGCCCGAGACCACACTCAAAGAAACAAAAAATATAACTAAAAACGATTTCATTTTGTTCAATATATTTAATAATTCAACTTTTTAATTCCAATATTGTTCTCAAAAACTATTAATATTTTTTAAAAACTCACAAATATAAAATAAAAATATGAAATTCATCTAATAAAAACTTTTTTTAAGATTTTTTCAAATATATTTGT
>CAZUUI010000192.1:0-4311 GCA_964622955.1 uncultured Chitinophagaceae bacterium
GTCATTTGCTTTATTTGGATATAAAGAATTAAAAACAGCTTCAAAACTTTGGTTAGCATTGCCACTTTGTTTCAAATTGTTTAAAATAGATTCCAACTCGGCTTCGGCGTTATCAAATTCAGTATCGGGTCTTAAAACGCCGTTGATATCATAGCAAACCAAACTTTCATCATCCGAAAAATTTGTTTCCATTCCAGCTTCTAGAGCCAAGTTTGTCAATGGATTGCCATTAATCCCGTGTATCCAGCTCGCACCTTCATCAAACGGAACGCCCAGCGATCTATTTGTTCGCAGCCTCCCTCCAACTTTTTCTTGCGCTTCAAGAATAGTAACATTAAATCCGTTGGCTTTCAATTTTTTGGCAGCGGCTAATCCTGATATTCCTGCACCAACAATTATAACATTTTTTCCAAGAGTTTCGTTTTCGGTTTTTTTGCTGCAAGAACTTGCAATCAGAGAGGGATTTAAAAGTAAAATAGGTAACCCAGAAAGGGTATCTTTTAAAAATTTTCTTCTTTGCATAGCAATGAAATTATATTATTTTGAAAAAAAGTAAATAAACTAATTTTTTCTAAAATTTCTTATCCTAGGTTGTAAATTTTCATAATTCCTTCCAATTCTTTCTTAAAATCGATTTTCAAATCTTTTAGGCGTCCTGTGCGTACATCAAAAATCCATCCTTGTACCGTCAATCCTCTTTCTTTATGCGCTTTTTGTACAGCAGCCGTTTTGATGACATTGAGGCATTGTTCTTGTACATTGAGTTCTACCAATCTATCAAATCGTTTTTGTTCATCGGTAAATGCATCTAATTCTGCTTGATGCGTGCGATATACATCTCTAATATTTCTAAGCCAAGGATTCAGAATGCCTAAATCTACAGGCTGCAATGACGCTTTTACGCCACCACATTCATAATGTCCACACACCACGATATGTTTGATTTTCAAATGATTGACTGCATAGTTAATAACGCTCATAACATTCAGATCTACCGAGACTACCATATTGGCTACATTTCTATGCACAAAAAGTTCGCCGGGTTGCATTCCCATCATATCTTCGGCTGTGACTCTACTATCGGAACATCCAATATAAAGGATTTCTGGATTTTGTCCTTTGGATAAGTCAGTAAAGTAGTCCGAGTCTAAGGCTAATTTTTCGTTTATCCATTTTTCATTGTTCTCAAAAATTTTGCTAAATTCCATTTCTAAAAAATTATAAAAGTAAAAAAATTACATCAAAAATCCATTCTCTGCCGAAATAGGTTTGGGAATATTCTCCTCGCCGAGCATTTCTCGCAAATCGATCTCTATTCCTCTTGATATAGAAGTTATTGGCACATCATTATAAGTGCCTTCAAAAGGATTTTCCGAAAAATCACCTATCATTTCCATCAAGAAAAACACCCATATTATCAAGCCCGAAAAAGGTACTGTAAGCCATACGGTATGACTTTTTAAATCATGAAACATATTGAGCAAACCAAATGGCGTGAGTATAGAAAATATTATGGTCATCCAAAAAGCTACAGAAGCATATTGGCGAGGGAAAGGGAAGTTTTTGATACGTTCGCTTCTACCTTGGTCGGCATAGAATTCAGATATTAATTTGTGAAATTCTAAATGCGGAAATTCATCAATATTGCCTTTTTCTTTAAGTTCCTGAAGTCTTACACCTAGTCTATGAAGGATTTGAGCGGCTAAATTTGTTTTGCCTTTTATGACATTAATCTCTTCTTCACACAAAATCGCTCTAGTTTCTCCTTCTAATTTATGAAAATATTGTTCGGCAATCGCGGGCAAATATTTTCCTTTAACTCGATACTCCGTATGTTCCCATTCTTTTTCCAATCGAAGTTGATATCTCAATGCTGTCAACCATGCTATATGTCTATGAATGATTTCTTTTTTTAATGTTTCGGCATTTTCACCTTTTAGAAATGTAGAAACCGCTACGCCAAAAGTACGAGAATTGTTTACAATACCTCCCCAAACTTTTCTAGCTTCCCAGGTTCTATCATAGCTGGCATTGTTTTTGAATCCCAAATAAAAAGCAACTGTAATACTTAGCACACTAATGGGCTGCCAATTGAGTGAGCTATCGAAATCTAGCTTGTGAAAAACAAATTCAAAAACAAGTGTCAATAATAAGGAATAAATTACTCCGTATATGAAAGGCATTTTGCTCCAATTAAACGTCATCCAAAAGCCATATCGTCGTCGTGTATACATTAAATAAAGAATTTGAGATTTAACAAGATTAAAAAGATAAAAGTTTCAGAAATTGAAAATTCAAGTTTTTCAGAATTGTTTTAACAATATTAATATGGCAAGAGTTTCTGATTGGATTTTTGAATAGACTTTTTTATAAATACAGCTCTTTGGTCTTTTTATCCGTATCTTGTGTGCTTATTCAATAAAAAACAATTATATTTTGACCAAAGAACCATTGGATTTTCAATCCTTACAAATAATAGAACCTATACAAAAAGCCTTGAAAGAAGAAGGTTATACGCATCCCACTCCTATTCAACAACAATCCATTCCTATCGTACTCAAAGGTACGGATCTAATGGGCTGTGCCCAAACGGGAACGGGAAAGACGGCGGCATTTGCCATACCGATTTTACAATTATTGTACAATAATAAAAAAGAAGGAAAACGAAATGTACGCGCATTAATCGTAACGCCTACAAGAGAATTAGCGATTCAAATTGGCGAGAGCTTTGATGTGTATGGCAAGCATTTACCGCTTCGCAATGCGGTAATTTTTGGCGGTGTCAAACAGCATTCCCAAACCAATGAACTCAAAAACGGAACCGATATTTTAATTGCTACACCGGGTAGATTGTTGGATTTGATTCAGCAAGGATTTATTAGCCTCAAAGATATCGAAATTTTTGTATTGGACGAAGCCGATCGAATGTTGGATATGGGATTTGTGCACGATGTAAAGAAACTGATTACACTTTTACCAAAAAAACGACAATCGCTTTTCTTCTCCGCTACAATGCCCGACGACATTATTAAGCTAGCACAATCCATTCTTTTTCAACCCGAAAAAGTAGAAGTAGCGCCTATTTCATCTACCGCCGATACCATTCAGCAAAAATTGTATTATGTAGATAAAGGCAATAAAAATGCGCTTTTGATGGATGTTTTGAACAATAAAGATATTAAAACGGCATTGGTTTTTACACGTACCAAACACGGCGCAGATAAAGTAGTGAAAATTTTGCGTAGATATGAAATTACCGCCGAAGCCATTCACGGAAACAAAAGCCAGAATGCACGTCAGAGCGCGTTAACCAATTTCAAATCTCAAAAAACCCGAATATTAGTAGCTACAGATATTGCGGCGAGAGGTATCGATGTGGACAATCTCCAGTATGTGATTAATTATGAAATTCCCAATATTCCCGAAACCTATGTGCATCGAATAGGCCGTACAGGTCGTGCGGGTGCTGCAGGAACGGCTATTTCGTTTTGTGATGCCCTTGAGAAAGAATATATCCGCGATATAGAAAAATTGATCAATAGAAGTATTCCTGTGGTAGAAGATCATAATTTTCCTTTGGAAGATCACAATCCTATTGTAGAGCCAAAGGTAACTTTTCAGCGAAATACGCCTAGAAACAAAGATGCTCAACAAAAACCTAAAGGAAATGCACCTTCTCAAAAGAATAAAAAGCCATTTTATAAGAAAAAAGGGTAGTTAATTTTGGGTTTAAATAATTCAATTTTATTCTTCCATTGTGTGAATAAAATTAATTTTTTTATTTGTCTTTGGTATTTTAACAATATAAAATGGTTCTGTTGCTAATGTAGCGTCATTCATTTCCAATTTCGTTGTTACAAATATTTGGTTGTTTACTTCTTCAATTTTTATAATTTCAAAAAAAACAGCAATATTGGCAGAATTTCTAGATGTAACTATAACATCATAAATATCAAAATCTACTTCTTTTTCAAATATTCTATTTTCAAGGTGATAATTTCTAAGATTTGTATCAATTTTGGATAAAATATTTTGAAAAGCTAGACTATCTTTGATAATTGTGTCATTAAAACAACGTTGTAAATAAGAACCCTTCGCTACTTTTTTGAAAGGCACTTCTGTTCTGATTTCTATAGGGGCATTCTCATTGTTGGATGTAGACTTTAACGCTTCTTTCTCACAAGAAGAAAGAAAAAGCATCAATGAAAAAAGAACAAGTAGTGGTTTCATATTTTTTTACAAAGATAGATAAATTTTGTATTTTTGTTAAGAAATAAAAGACAATAGAGAGCCAAATTTGTATAATTCGTG
>CAZUUI010000193.1:0-4288 GCA_964622955.1 uncultured Chitinophagaceae bacterium
ATCTGAACACATGGAAGCCGCCTATGGGTTTAGTATTACCATTACTATGCTTATGCCTACTATACTACTTACAGTATACTTGTTTTATGTTAGAAAATGGAATAAAATAGCAGTAGCATCATTATTTACACTTTTTGCTATCGTAGAAACTTCTTTTTTCATAGCCAATGTTGCAAAAATTAAAGAAAGATGGCAATTTTTAATATTCGAATTAGTCATTTTTGCAACAATGTACATCTGGTATAATGCAAGAAAAATAACTAATAAATTGACAAAATTTGTTGATCTAGGAAAATATAGTTACCAACTCAAAGAACTTACTGAAGACGATGATATACCAAAATTCTCTACCCACTTAGTTTATCTTACCAAAGCAGATAAAAGACATCATATAGAAGAAAAAATTATTAAATCAATCTTTGCTAAAAAACCAAAAAGAGCAGATGTATATTGGTTTTTGCATCTCAATAGAACCAATCAGCCTTACGATTTAAAGTATAATGTAACAGAATTAGTAGATGATAAAGTAATTAAGGTTAACATTAACATAGGCTTTAGAATTCAACCAAAGTCAGAAATTTATTTTAAGAAAATAGTCAAAGATTTGGTGAATAATAAGGAACTGAATTTGCATATTCGTCCAGACGGTTCTACTAAATACAATAACGAACCAGATTTTAAATTTGTGGTAATTGAAAAATTCCTTTCTGTTGAAAATGAATTTGCCTTACGTTCTGGAATTTTATTAAACAGTTACTTTTTCTTAAAGCGCCTAGGACAAAGTGACGAAGCAGCTTTTGGATTAGATAAAAGCGATGTTGTTACAGAACAAGTACCATTGATATATCAATCTGTAACAAATATCAATTTAAAAAGAGAAATTTGATGAAATATGTAATAAAAGCCCTTGGGTTATTTTTTGCAACGCCTTTTTTTGCTCAAACAGAACCCTCTAAACCCTTTACTTTTAGTGGATACGCAGAAATCTACTATAGCTATGATTTTGCAAATCCAACAAACCAAGATAGGCCTAATTTTATCTATAATCATAAAAGACATAATGAGCTTAATCTGAATTTAGCCTATGTAAAGACTAGTTATAGTAAAACTAATATACGACTAAAAACAGTTGGCTAGATACTGGTGTAATGCCTTCTCACATTGGTTTTGAAAGTGTAGTTGGCGCAGATTGCTGGACACTTACTCGAAGTGTTTTGGCAGAAAATTCTCCCTATTATGAAACAGGGTTTAAATTGTCATATACAACTGAAGATGAAAAACTAACTCTTTCAGGTATGTATCTTAATGGATGGCAAAAAATAAAAAAACCAAATGATATTCAAACCCCATCATTTGGTTTTCAAGCTAATTACAAACCCAATAAAAAGTTAACACTCAATTATAGCAATTTTTTTGGTACAGATAAACCTGACAATGTTAAAGCTTTACGCATTTTTCATAACCTGTATGCAATATACGAACCAGACAAACATTGGGGCATTACAACAGGATTTGATTTAGGAACTGATAAATATAGTTCAAAAGACTATCGAACTTGGTTTGCTCCTGTTTTGATTACTCGTTATATAATCAATTCAAAAAACAAAATCGCAGCCCGAATTGAATATTATAATGATGCGAAACAAACAATAATAAACACCAATTCACTTAATGGATTTAGTGTTTTAGGGACATCTCTAAACTATGATTATGAAATTAAAAATAACTTATTATGGAGAATTGAGATAAAGAACTTTCAATCAAAAAACAATATTTTAAATGGGGATAAAAAAAATCTTAGCACCACCACAACATCAAGATATAAATTGCCATAAAAAAAGTGATTTTTAGAAAGGACTTATAATTGTTTAACATAAGGAATTACAATAATCATTTTTGATAGAAAGAAAAAACAACATATCATTAAGTAACAAAAAGCCTTTCCGATTAGGAAAGGCTTTTTTTAATTCATTATTAATATAAATCAATATCTTCAAATACAACTTAACCAAAATTGTAATGAATAAAAGTATTGTTGTGGTAATTGATATTAGATTGTAATCCTTCTTTATGAAAAAGTAATAAGAAATATATATGACGAAAATGCCAATCAATACAGACATTAAAACCCTATCATTTATATGCTTATTGAATAGTATTAAAAAAGAGCTCAGTAATATGAGAAATGTTCTTTGAAATTCTAATGTAGATGGATTCATAAATTTTCAATTACTGAATTAATTTTCCAGATGAATCAAAGGCAATGGCTTTTACTTTTAAAACTTTGTATGATTTAAAGTCAAAAACATAATAATCAGAACCAACTTCAGCGCCACTAAATGAATTTTCAAGAGATTTTAAATATTCAATTTTTCCATTTAAATAATTCTCCAAAATAAAATCAAATTCTTTGAAATTTTTTGGAGTAATTTTTGAAACTATATATTTTTTGCGATTTTTTTCTTCGGTTTCAATGTATACCTTTTCTTTAGTTAATGTATTATAAGTTAAACTCTTAAAACCATTAATTTTTCTATCTAAAATATTGTTATCAAACGAATATATATGAATTAAGTTTTTTGAATTTTTTAAAGACTCTTTCTCAAAAGTTTTTGGATTCAATTTATGCAAATTGTAAAAAAAAGAATATTTAGTCTGACAAGAAACCAAAACAAAAAGTGTTAAAAGAATTCGTAAAAAAGTTTTCATAAAATTGTGTATAATATCCAAATGTACAAAAGAATCATATTCTTATCTTATTTTTTATCTTTCTTTTTTAAACAAATTATTATAAAATAATATTATTCAAAAAGAAAGCCTTTCCGATTAGGAAAGGCTTTCTTGTTAATTTATTTGAAAAGAGTCATTAAGGCATTTTAAATCCTTTGGTGTAGATTCTTCCGTACTCATCTACAAATTTCACTTGTACATTTCCTTTGTAGTCCTCAAGGATTTTTTCTACATCTTTTTGAGAGTTCACAGGCTTTCCATTGATTTCAATAACAATGTAGTTATCTACAATGCCTATTTTAGAAAGCTCGCCACCGTCAATAATATTTTTGGCAATAACACCACTATTTAATCCATAATCTGTTTTAAATCTCTCACTTAAAACTTCAAAATCTCCACCAATCTTCTCACTTACTGTAAGGTCTGCTTTGCTACGAAAAGAAGTGTTTCCTTTTTGGTCTTTTAAAGTGATGTTAGTGGTGTATGTTTTTCCGCTTCTGTTGTAGGTTACCGCTACCTTGTCGCCAGGTCTTCTGCTTCCCAGTACAGCTGAAAGATCTGCGTAAGAGTCTATATTATCTCCATCTATTTTGGTGATGATGTCCCCTTTTCTTAGACCAGCGTCTTCAGCACCTCCGTTATTTGCTACCCCGATGATGTAGATTCCGTTTCCTGTTTTAAGGTTTGCTTTTTCTTGGAAATTATAGGCTCTCACTTGGTTGTCATTCGATAAATCTAAAGGTGTAATACCCAAGAAACCTCTTTGTACCAATCCGAATTTTTTAATATCCTCCACTACTTTTTTGGCAAGATTAGAAGGAACCGCGAATCCATATCCTTCATAAAATCCTGTGTTAGATGAAATAGCCGAATTAATCCCAATTAAATCTCCATTAGTGTTCACCAAGGCTCCACCAGAATTACCTGGGTTAATAGCTGCATCGGTTTGGATAAAGCTTTCAATAGGTGTTCTAGATTGTTGGCTTAGTAAATCTATACTTCTTCCTTTCGCCGAGATAATTCCTGCGGTAACGGTAGAATTTAAGCCAAGTGGATTTCCTACAGCAATTACCCATTGCCCCACTTCTACCATGTCAGAGTTGGCAAAATTAAGGTATGGTAATCCCTTTTCTTCTATTTTTAGAAGGGCAATGTCTGTGCTTGGGTCTGTCCCAACTAGTGTTGCCACATAACTTTTCTTGTTGCTTAGGATTACTTCTAACTTGCTCGCACCAGCTACTACATGGTTGTTGGAAATAATATAACCATCTGGAGAAATAATCACGCCACTTCCTAGTCCAGAAGGGGTCTCTTTTGGTGTTTGTTGGTTTTGATTTGGCTTTCTGCTATTTCCAAATGGGCTTCCAAAAAACTGTTCAAAAAGATCAGCTTCAGACATTCTATTGGAAGAACGAAGCTGGTAGTTTTTAATAGAAACCACGGCAGGAACGGTAGTTTTGGCGGCTTTTACAAAATCATCACCTACCGCAGCAGTATTCAACCCTGCAAATTGAGCATCATTTCTTGCTTCATGGAAATAAGAGAAATCACTGTTGTT
>CAZUUI010000194.1:0-453 GCA_964622955.1 uncultured Chitinophagaceae bacterium
GGGTCATTGTGAAGCACTCTGCGAAGTCTAGCTTCTGCATCGGCAGTGCCATCGGCTACGATAACCATACCTGCATGCAAGGAATACCCCATTCCTACGCCACCGCCGTGATGAAAACTCACCCAGCTAGCCCCTCCAGCGGTATTGATAAGCGCATTCAAGATAGGCCAGTCGCCTACCGCATCACTGCCGTCTTTCATCGACTCGGTTTCCCTATTTGGGCTGGCTACAGAGCCCGTGTCCAGATGGTCTCTTCCGATTACGATGGGTGCTTTTACTTTTCCTTCTTTTACCAATTCGTTGAAAGCCAAGGCTGCTTTTTCACGTTCGCCCATTTTCAACCAACAAATACGTGCAGGTAATCCTTGAAAAGCAATTTTTTCTTTTGCTTTGTCTAGCCATCTATGGAGACCTTCATTTTCAGGAAACAACTCTTTTAATTTGGCATCGCAA
>CAZUUI010000194.1:463-4269 GCA_964622955.1 uncultured Chitinophagaceae bacterium
ATATCATTTTCATCTCCACTCAAAGCCACAAAACGGAACGGTCCGCTCCCTTCGCAGAACAAAGGACGAATATAAGCGGGAACAAAACCTGGGAAATTAAACGCATTTTTCACATCGCGTTTGTCTTTGGCTTGTCCTCTCAAGTTATTGCCATAGTCAAATGTAATCGTTCCTGTCTTTTGTAATTCTAGCATCAATTTTACATGCTTAGCCATAGTATCCAATGCCAGCGAACGAAGCGTTTCGGGTTCTTCATCACGCAATCTTTTAGCTTCAGTTACAGAGATTCCTACAGGAAAATATCCTGTCAACTCATCATGCGCCGAAGTTTGATCGGTAAGCGTATCTACTTTGATATTATTTTTTAATAAATATTCGAGCATATCTACGGCGTTGCAACAAACACCTATAGATAAAGCTTCACCATTTTTCTTAGCTTCAAGTGCCATTTTTACACCATCTTCTATACTTGTAGCTTTTTTGTCCAAATAGCGTGTTTCCAATCGTTTGTCTATTCGCCATTCTTCAGATTCTGCTACCAAAGCTACGCCTTCATTCATAGTAATAGCTAATGGCTGAGCGCCACCCATACCTCCAAGACCCGCTGTTACATTTAGCGTTCCTTTTAGGCTTCCATTATAATGAATTTTTGCAAGACTTAAATAGGTTTCATACGTTCCTTGAACGATACCTTGGCTACCAATATAAATCCAACTTCCTGCGGTCATTTGACCGTACATCATCAATCCTTTTTGCTCCAATTCGTTGAAATGATCCCAATTCGCCCATTTACCTACTAAATTCGAATTGGCAATAATAACACGAGGTGCATCTTTGTGTGAACGCAAGATTCCTACCGGTTTACCAGATTGTACGAGTAGGGTTTCATCCTCCTCTAGCTTTTGGAGCGATTCAATAATTTTGTCATAGGCTTCCCAGTTTCTAGCAGCTTTTCCTCTTCCTCCGTATACTATAAGCTTTTCGGGTTCTTCGGCTACATCAGGATCTAGGTTGTTCATAAGCATACGCATGGCAGCTTCTTGTACCCATCCTTTACAGCTTAATTTTGAGCCAGTTGGCGCTTTTATATTTGTATGAGACATTTTGATATAGTTTTTAGTCTACAAAAATATCTAATTTGAACTAAACGAAGGGCGAAAGTTTTAACTTTTTTTTAAGAAATAAATATAGATTGGGATTGTATAAAAAAAAATGTATTTTTGTTTTATGGAAAAACATTTTTATGAAATATCACGACATTCAAAATCAAATAGAAGCTAAACACGAAGAAATAGCAACGTTGCGAAAAAAACAGATTGAAATTTCTAAAAGTTTAGGATTGGAAGAAGTTGCAAACTATTCGTTTACAGATACAAATGGCACAAAAGTTGCTTTAGATGATTTGTTTGAAACGCATGATGAGCTGATTTTGATTCACAATATGGGAAAAAATTGTCCGTATTGTACGCTATGGGCCGATGGTTTTATAGGTATGTATAGACATATAGCTACTCGATGTGGGTTTGCATTGGTTTCACCCAATAGTTATGAGGAAGTAGTGGACTTTGCGGATTCTAGAAATTGGACATTTCCTTGTGTTTCTGCCAAAGAAAGTACTTTTTCAATAGATATGGGATTTCAGATCCTAAATGAAGAGGGAAAAAGTTCTTTTATGCCAGGTTATACTACTTTTTTGAAAAAAGAGGGTAAAATATACCGTGTAGCCTGCGATACGTTTGGGCCTGGCGATTTTTATGCGCCTATTTGGAGTTTTATAGAAATGCTTCATCATTCAGATAAGCCTTGGAGACCTATTTTATAGCCTTTAAGTATTTCTTATCGGTCAATGTTTTTAAAAATGCGATGAGATGTTTTTGTTCCGATTCGGATAATGAAACGGCTACATAATCTTTTGAAGATTGGCTGCATTTAATTTTCATCAATTCTTCTAACGTAGCTACCGAACCATCGTGAAAATATGGCGCGGTAATGGCTATATTTCGCAAAGTAGGGGTTTTGAATCGAGCACTATCTTCTATTTTGTGAGTTGCGCCCATCAGTCCCATATCTTTTCCTTTTTCGACACCTATGTCATAATGTTTATGATTTGTAAATAAAGGCGCTGTATGGCAGGAGTTACATTTGGCTTTATTGCCAAAAAATAATTTCATTCCCAGTTGTTCTTCTTTTGTAAAAATGGATTCATCTTTGCTCTTCAAATAATCATCATATTTTGAGCTGGCAGCTATCAGGCTTTTTATAAAAGCGGCTAGGCTTCGGGTAAGTGCGTAGCCGTTGAGAGGTGTTTTATATGCTTTCTGTGATAAAGCTTGTAGCGCATCATCTTTTTCAAAAATTTTAGAAATATCATTGATATTACCAGCCATTTCATTGGTATCGTGAAGGGGAATCAAGGTTTGAATTTCTAGATTTTGGGCTCTATTGTCAAACATAAAAGTAGGGCTAAAACCAATATTCAATAGCGTTGAGGAATTGTGCCGGCTTTTATTCCCACTAATACCTTCACTTATTTTTTTACCATCGGTAAATGCTAAATGAGGAAGATGACAGGTGCCACATGAAACTGTATTATTTGCCGAAAGCCTTGTGTCAAAAAACAATCTTTTGCCTAGAACTATCTGTTCTTTGGTAATAGTATCAAACTGTATTCGATTTTCTTGAGGAAAATAGCTTGGGAAATGTATGATTTTTGTGTCCAAAAAGGTACACCCTGCAAATAAAAATAATAGAAATAGGCTACTAAAAGCTAAACGCATTACCAAAATTTTGTACGAATTTTGTAGTAATACTATGCTGCGAAACCTCAGAATGTGAAACTAATTCAGTATCTTGATTCAAATTATTGCCCGATGTAGGATAAAATATTTTGTCAATATTTAAATAAATTTTGTTTTCGCTACTCAATGTTAAATTGCCTGAAGCTACAACCGCTGTTTTATATTCCAAACCAGTATGATAAGTAAAGGTTTTATTTTGCCCATTGGATATAATTCTTCCTTCAAACACTATATAACGATATTTGGTCCAATCGCTCCAATACATATTTTTGATGCTACTCAAAGGATTTGAATTAGAAAAACTAGAAGGATTTGAATTGTTTTGTTCACTGGTCAGGCTTAAATTCATAGTCAATGCAGTCATACTTGTCAATGAATTCAAATTGGTTACTGCAATTTTTTGATTATCCTCATTTATCAAAAACAATGTATTACTACTATTTGTGTGTGAACCATTGCTTGTGCTAATTTCAGAAACATAATAGTCCAATCGTTCGATAACAATTGAGTCATTATTCTTGAGCCAATATTTTTTCCCCAATTCGATTGGCGAATTATTTACTCGATTTACGATCTGAAAATTCAGAATGCTATTAGCATTTGTATTTTTGTTACAAGAATTAAACAACAGAAATGAATAAACAAAATAAGAAAAAAGGATACACTGTTTCATAAACGATTATTTATTACTAGTATAACGAATTATTTTCTTAAAATATTTTAAAAACTAAATGAATATTTAAAGTTATTCAAAAATTTATTGGTAATTATGGCATCGCTAGTTTCCGAATGTCCAAAATTTTCTCCATTAAAAACATCTAGATTATTATTAGAGTTTGTTGGGTAAAAAATCTTATCCAATGACATATTAAGCAAAATTTGATTTTTTGCACCTTGATTTAAAATGACATTGTTATATAATTGAATTTCCCTTTTAAACGTAAGTCCTGTATGATAGCTAAAGGTTGTTTTTTCGCCAGTTTTTTTCTTGATTTCACCTTCAAATAT
>CAZUUI010000195.1:0-4242 GCA_964622955.1 uncultured Chitinophagaceae bacterium
GCTTAAACTATCTTCTATTGCCGATGTTTATAGAATTGGAAAAGAATTAAGAAAAAACAATATAGTTTTACTGAATTCAACAAAATTGGCAATAAAGAGAGTTACAAAATTAGTATAATTTATAAAATATTGAAAATCAATTATTTAATTAAAAATACAGCATTTTATTGTTATTATTGAAACGAATTTTATTTAACTAAAAACATTTGCCCTTTTTTTATTAAATTTGCATTTAAAAATTTTAAAAATGAGTGCTTCGCAATCTTCTCAAAATAATTTAGAACATAGTTCGCAAAATTATGTTCCAAAGAATAAAATAAAAGTAGTAACGGCTGCTTCGCTTTTTGATGGACACGATGCTGCTATTAATATTATGCGCAGAATCATTCAACAACGAGGTGTAGAAGTGGTTCACTTGGGTCACAATCGTTCGGTGGCAGAAATCGTTAATACTGCCATCCAAGAAGATGCCAATGCAATAGCCATTACTAGCTACCAAGGAGGACATATTGAGTTTTTCAAATATATGTTTGATTTGCTCAAAGAAAATGGTTGTGGTCATATCAAAATATTTGGCGGTGGCGGCGGAACCATTCTTCCTACCGAAATAGAAGAATTACACGCTTATGGAATCTGTAGAATCTATTCACCAGACGATGGAAGAGCTATGGGATTGGATGGAATGATTAATGATTTAGTTTCTAAATGTGATTTTCCTACAGGAACAGTAGAAAGCTATACCGAATATAAAGATAAGGAAGCATTCCAAAAAGCATTTGAAAACTCCGATGCAAAGTTTCTAGCAAAATTAATTTCAACAGCTGAAAATTTTCCAGAAGATTTGGAACAGAAGTTAAAGCAAAATTTTCCTGCCCAAAAAGCTATGCCAACGCCTGTATTGGGAATTACTGGAACAGGTGGTGCAGGAAAGTCTTCAATGATAGACGAAATAGTTCGTAGATTCTTATTTGAATATCCAGAAAAACGAATAGCAATCTTATCGGTAGACCCATCCAAAAGAAAAACAGGTGGTGCTTTGCTCGGCGATAGAATTCGTATGAATTCAATTAACGATCCTAGAGTTTTTATGCGTAGTTTGGCAACTCGTCAGAGCAATCTAGCGTTATCTAAATATGTAAACGAAGCGGTAGAGATTTTGAAATTAGCAACCTTTGATTTAATCATTTTGGAGACTTCGGGAATAGGACAAAGCGATACCGAAATAGTAGATCATAGCGATGTATCGATGTATATTATGACGCCAGAGTTTGGTGCGGCATCTCAGCTAGAAAAAATCGATATGCTAGATTTTGCAGACATTGTTGCTATCAACAAGTTTGATAAAAGAGGTGCACAAGACGCCATTCGCGATGTAAAAAAGACCTATCAAAGAAACCATAATTTGTGGGATGTAGATCCAGAGACTATGCCCGTATACGGTTCTATTGCTTCTCAATTCAATGACCCTGGAACCAATCTTTTATTTAGCAATTTGATGCGAACGATCTCTCGAAAGTATAGAGAAAAATATCAAAGCGCTCAATAAATTCAATTATTCAACGCCAAAAAGAGTTATTTTATGAATATGCTAATAGAACAAAAGAAAAGAGAAATTATCGAAATGGTGGAAAAAAATCAAAATGAAGATTTTTTGGATTTGATATTGGCAGTGATAAAAAGAGAATCCCTTGTAGAAGAACCTCACGAAGAATATGAGCAATATATTTCGGGGAAAGAATTAAGAAAAAATGTGCATAATTTCATTAATAGTTTGGAGTGGGAAAAATAGTGTTTTCTAAAAATGTTCAACGATTTTTAATAAAAACTATCAAAATATTATTTGAAAAAAACTATTTTGGATTTAGAGAATCAGCCATTCAATATGTAGATAAAATTATATTATATATAGAAGAAAGAGTAAAGAATAAAAACTACAAAACGTTATCTCCCGACGACTTAAAATCCAAAGGAACATATTATATCAAATACGAGGCAAATAAGACGACTACTTGGTATATATTGTTTGATCAGTTCAAAGAAAATTATTATATAAATTATATTTTTAACAATCATCAAGAAGAAGCTAAATTTTTAAAATAAAAAAGATATGTCAAACGCAACAGCAGATTTATTTCCAATACGAAATGTAGATATATTGGAACAAAGTGAAAAGATTTACATCATTCCGCCACACAGAAATCGATATTTGAGCGAAATATCCGATACGATTCGAAAATACAATCAAGAAACGATTAGTCAAAGCCAAATAGCCCAAAGACTTTATGGATTGAAGATTGCAAAAAATGAAGCCGAACAAGCAAAAGATATGTCAGCTGTTGAATCTATTGAGAAATTGTACAAAAATCTCGAAGAAAAATTGACGCCGGACAATCGTAGAATTATTGAAAATTGGGCGGATAAGGTACAACGCTACAAAGATGAATTTTATATCTTCAAGGTACGTGACAAAGAAATAAAAATAGCTACCCATACAAAAAGTTTATCAAATCTTGATATTCCAAAAATTTCTCTTCCAAAATACGAAGCGTGGGGCGATATTCTTAAATGGAATCTTCAGGAAAATGTACCGGGCGAATTTCCCTATACTGCCGGCGTATATCCTTTCAAGCGAGAGAACGAAGACCCTACACGTATGTTTGCGGGAGAAGGTAGCCCCGAAAGAACCAACAAACGTTTTCATTATGTATCGATGGGAATGCCCGCAAAACGACTTTCTACGGCTTTTGACAGCGTAACGCTCTACGGCGAAGACCCAGGAAAAAGACCTGATATTTATGGAAAAATAGGCAACTCGGGTGTTTCTATTTGTTGCCTCGATGATATGAAGAAGCTATACAGTGGTTTTGATTTGTGCGAACCAAACGTGTCGGTAAGTATGACGATCAATGGACCAGCACCTATGTTGGTTGCTTTTTTTATGAACACAGCCATAGACCAGCAATGCGAAAAGTATATCAAAGCCAATGGCTTGGAAGCAGAAGTGGAAAAGAAAATTGCAGCCATTTATCAAGGCAAAAAAAGACCTGTTTATACGCCATACCAGTCAAATGAATTACCAGAAGGAAACGATGGATTGGGCTTGATGCTTTTGGGTGTGACGGGCGATCAAGTATTGCCAAACGATGTCTATGAAAAAATAAAAGCGGATGCCATTAGCAAAGTAAGAGGAACCGTTCAGGCAGATATTCTCAAAGAAGACCAAGCACAAAACACCTGTATTTTCTCTACCGATTTTGCATTGAAATTGATGGGCGATGTACAAGAATATTTTATAGACCAAAAGATTCGAAATTTCTATTCCGTATCTATTTCGGGTTATCATATCGCCGAAGCAGGCGCCAACCCGATTAGCCAGTTGGCATTTACCTTGTCCAATGGATTTACCTTCCTCGAATACTACAAATCAAGAGGAATGAATATAGATGATTTTGCACCTAATTTCTCTTTCTTCTTCTCCAACGGTGTCGATCCAGAATATTCGGTGATAGGACGTGTAGCAAGAAAAATTTGGGCAAAAGCACTAAAAATAATGTATGGCGCCAATGAGCGTAGCCAAATGCTCAAATACCATATTCAGACGAGTGGACGAAGCCTTCACGCTCAAGAGATTGATTTCAACGACATTCGTACAACCTTGCAGGCTTTGTATGCAATCTATGATAATTGCAACTCGCTCCACACCAATGCTTACGACGAGGCCATCACCACACCTACCGAAGAATCGGTGCGACGTGCTATGGCTATTCAGATGATTATCAACCACGAGCTAGGATTGGCAAAACACCCAAACCCGATACCAGGAGCCTGTATCATTGAAGAATTGACGGACTTGGTGGAAGAGGCCATTATGATGGAATTTGACAAAATTACCGAAAGAGGCGGAGTTCTTGGCGCTATGGAAACCATGTATCAACGCGGTAAAATCCAAGAAGAAAGTATGCACTACGAAATGTTAAAACATACCGGAGAATATCCTATCATAGGTGTAAACACCTTCTTGAACAGCAAAGGCTCGCCTACGATTATCCCAAGTGAAGTTATTCGTGCTACAACCGAAGAGAAAGAAAATCAGATAGATACATTGAACCATCTACACCAAAACTTTGCTACCAACCAAGAACAAGCCTTACATAATCTCAAACAAGCCTCCCTCAAAAACCAAAATCTATTTTATCATTTGATGGAAGCTGGAAAATACTGTTCATTAGGACAAATCACCGC
>CAZUUI010000196.1:0-4220 GCA_964622955.1 uncultured Chitinophagaceae bacterium
CTTTGGAAGATGAGAATTTACATGAGATAGAACGCTCATTAGAAGAGATTCTACAACAGCAGTTAAGGCTACATGCGCGCCATGAAATTTAGGAGTTTCCATACCAACTACATCAAATTGTTTTTTAATCCAATTTTTAGTAGTATTTACATTAAATGAGAGTCCAGCTTTATTAGTTGCAGCATTATGCTTTGATTTTTCCTTAGGTTGCTCTTTAGCTACCTCTTTGACAGGTGCTTTGACTTCAGGTTTTGTTTCTTTCTTAGTACTATCTTTGGGCATTTTAATTAGTATAATTATTACTATTTAAGTTTCCATTTAATAAAAAAATCAACTTTTTTTATTAAAAATTATTCAAAAGACTCTAAACCAAAAGAATTAGCATCCATATTATCATTATTATTTTCAATATCATATTCATTATCAATACTAAAAATGCTATCAACCATATTATCTTGTTCTAAATTATCTAAAACAAAATCTACTTTTTTAGTTACTCTATCTTTTTTTATTTTTTTTTTTTCTTTTTTAATATTAACTATTTTACTTTTCAAATATTTATACTTTCTCTCCTTTTCCAATAATTTATTATTGGTTTTTGATAAAACTAAATTATAGTAAAATATTATTAAAAAAAATATTATGATAATTATAAGGTATTTCATAATACTATATTTTATAAAAAATATATTAAGATTAAACTCTTAATTTTTTAAATAGTCCATTTAAGGGATATTCAATATAATTATAATCCCTCTGATAAACTAAATTTAAGGGATACGATTCAATAATAGTTCCATTGCTTATTAGATTATCTGTAAAAAAATTTGGAAGTGCAATATGATAATATTCAACTTTGTAATTATTATTTTTAAAACTTTCTCTATCTTCTATTTTGATTGAATTTTTATATTTATCTGTTAGACAATCAATAAATATATAATCTCCTACTAATATTCCATGACCTGTTGATAGTTTTATATCTTCTGATGGATAATTATTAAAAAACATATTTTTTGGAATTATTCGGGGAGCTGTGTTTTTGTTATATTCGTGTGTACTTTTTAGAATTTTTATAATTGGAACTTCTCTAATATCAGGTGTTACTATTAAATCATTTAATTTTAATTTTTCCACTTTTTTATAACCTTTACTTGTTAAGATATATGTTCCTTTTGGAATGCAAGAAATACTATTATTTTGTGTACACAAATTTTCTGTCATTTACTCTAACTATATTTAATTAAGATTTTTACAAATTAAATATTCTATCATTTAAAACTTGGTTCGTATTATTATTTTCTTGATTATTTTCTTTTCTTCCTTTCAATGGGTCAATATAGCTTTCCATATCTATTTCATTTTGTTCATCCAAATCTTCTAAATTCATTAAATCATAACCTTCTTCATTATCAAGTTCTATATTATTAATATTACTATTTAAAAGTCTATTATTGTTTGCATATTGTTGTTGCATTATTATATTATTTCTTTCCATTTCTAATTCTTGTTCTTTTTCAATAATTTTAAATAATGATACAAATCCTTGTAAATCATTTTTATTTTCTTTCATTTTTTGAATTGAATAGGAGTCTGCTTCAGTTTCAAGTGTCTTTGAATAGGATAATGCAAAAAGTGAATTAGCATTGTCGAGTATTACTGCGCTCAAGCTGTTTACATCGCTAGTGATTAAAGAGATAAACATCATTCTAGATAAAAGTCGATAAATAGACTTTAGCGTATGTCTGTATTCTACGTGTGCCATTTCGTGAAAAAGTAATGCATTAAGCTGTTCATAAGTCTCTATTTTGTTCAAAATCCCAGAATAAATATAAATATGACCTCCTGGTATAGCAAATGCATTGATTTGTTCATCATCTTTTACTATTTTTATGGTGTATTTATAGTCTGATTTATGCTTAAGTGCATTGAAGTATTTTTGAATTTTAATGGATTGATTTGCATCTATTTTTAAGTCTTTCTGAATGCCTTCGGAAAGATTTTTTCCAAGTTCGTTCTCAAGAGCTATTGGTGTAATGGTAGCAAAATATTCCCCAATAGGCGGTATTAACACAAAATAGAAAAATATGATAAACCCTATGCAAAAAAGACCTATAGGAATAATAGCTGCTGCTCCTTGCTTGTAGATTTTAGAGGCAATATCTTTTTCTAAAAAATGTAATTTGTCGTGTATTGAATGAAATTCTTGTTTAGATTGTATTTTAATTTCTAATAGAGCTTCTGTTTCATCAATTAAGTGTGCTATAGTAATTAATGAATCAGAAATATGTTTAATAGAAGTGTTTTCTTTTTCCCAAATTGATATCGTGTCTTTACTTTCTCGATTCAATATTTCAATACTTTCTTCTTTAATTGACACAATACAATTGATGGCATTAGAAGAAATGCCATTGTAATATACTCCTTGAATTTGCATAGTTTTTATGTTGGTTTAAAAATCAAAAATTCCTAAATCAAAGTCCGCTTGGTCTAAAAATTCTTCTCCTGTTGCATTGGTATATTTTTCTTCTGTTTGTTGTAAAGCATTTTCATCAAATTCTCCTACAATATCAATATTTGCAAAATAAAATTCGATAGTTCGGCAAATCACCCAAGGTGTAGCTATTCCTAATGTAAACATAATAAGTAGCTGATTTACCAATGAAAATACAAATATTTCACCACCAGTTACCGAAGTACTAAAGTGCAATATATTACCATTTTGATTCATTTCAAGATTGTTGATTTCAAATCGCATAATATCTCTTTGATACCAAAATCCATAGATTCCACAAGTAATCATTGTTAAGAGAATTCCTTTTAAATGCATTATAAGAAAATCAATACCTTTGCCTGTGTAATTAAAAGAAATATCGCCAAATCTTGAATGTCCTAGAATATATCTTCTCAAATCAGGAATAAACCAAAATAGATAAATTCCCAATGAAAGGATTGTAAACAAAATGCCTTTGTAATATAAAATCGCTAATTCTTTCAAATTTCCTCTGTATCCAAAACGAATGGAGCGCCAAGTAGTTCTAGATAATCTATATTTGCTAGAGCCGTGCAAAGCCAATGGCATTATTAGAATTAAAAGAAAATAAAATGTACCAAGCAATATTCCGTAAAGTGTTAAATGTTGATTTAGTTGAGCATAAAACATAGCACCTGCAAATAGCGCAAAAAATGCATATACTTTTATAAATCCCTTGAACATTTCTTTTCCCGTGCCATTGAATTGAAAGCGAGAATTTTTAAATTCTGAATTGTTGTACAAAAATTTCAAATAATTCGCTTTTGCCCAAGGATAGTATAGTCCAAGTGTAAATACGGTAAGAAAAAAATTAATCAATAAAATCTTGAATAATTCACCACCTGTTCCTCTAAATAATAATATGTTTGTAGGTCTATAATTTTGCATAAATTTACTTTTTTAGTTTAAATTTCCAACAAAGATATTGAAAAAAATAAAAGTTCAAAAAAATAGTGCTATTTTAAGTTTTTTTAAGAAATCTTATTTCCTGATGTACATTTCAAGTGTTTTAACATATTCTTCAAATGCTTTTAAGCCTTTTTCTGTTATCTTACAAGTAGTCAGAGGATAATTTCCTTTGAAGGATTTTTCTATAGAAATATAATCGGCATCTTTTAATTTCTGCAATTGAACACTGATATTGCCAGAAGTTGCTTTTGTTTTTTCTTTGATAAAGCCAAATTCAACGGACTCATTTCCTATCATCAATGAAATAATTGCAAGCCTCAATTCCGAATGCAAAATAGGGTCTAATGGCTTAAACATAAGCTTCTTTTTTATGTTCTTTTGAAAGTAAATATCCAGGAATTAAATACCCAATCATTACAATTAATCCATAAAAAAGGGCTTGAAATCCATCATTTTCTATAAATGGATATAAAATGGCTCCTGTCCAAAAGACAAATGATCCTATTTTTAGCGGATTAAACTTTAATACTTTGGCTGATATATATACGGCAAATCCAGTAAGAATCATAATGAATGAAGTGGGCGAATGTTTATATATATTGCTTAAAAATATCGTTAGAAAAAGACTAATTCCAAAACTTATCCAAATCGTCAAATAAATTTTTGAGAAAATACTTTTGCTTTGATCTTTTTTAGATTTTTTCTTTCCATAAATAATAGAGATTGGCGCTCCAATAATTGGCATCATTAGCCATACAAGATTGCTTTCATTTTTTAA
>CAZUUI010000197.1:0-4169 GCA_964622955.1 uncultured Chitinophagaceae bacterium
TATCTCCGCTATTTGTGCATAAGGCATTTCTTCCTTGTAGCGCATGTGAAATATTAGTTTTTGTTTTTGGGGCAATTGCTCGATTGCTTTTTCAATTTTTTCAATAATTTCATCCTTATCCATCCCTTCAATTTCAATATTTTCATCCCCTATATTTTCTTCCAAAACGGGCGACACCAATTCCCAATCCGCTAAATTTTGTTTTTTCTTTCCTTGAATATATGTAATAGATTCGTTGTATGCTATACGATACAGCCAAGTAGTAAGGGCACTTTCGCCTTTACATTTTGCAATATTTTGCCAAATTTTTATACATACATTTTGCAAAACCTCATCGGTATCATCATGATGTTCTACAATTCGTTTTATTTGCCAATACAATTTCTCCTTATAATTTTTCATAAGGTGGCGCATACCCAATTCCATGGTCTTTTCGTCCATGCATAATTTGAGAATATCTGTATCGCTTACTTTAATCATTATTTTTCTTTAAACGAATCAAAAATGGATTGAATCGTATCTTTATATTTTAATTTTCTATCTATTCCACGCGTCCAAATAGTGATTTCATAATTCATTTGATTGCCTTCAATAATTTTGTGAAAGAAATAAATGCGCTCTTTTTCATTGGGATATTTGCCATCTATCTGAGAAGAATAGACTGTTTTCCCATTGTTTTTTTCCAAATTTACTTGCTTATACATACTATCCATCTGCATTTCTATTCGTTTATCGGTAGTATGAATCAACGTATCAATATTATTCTTTTTGTTGTGCTCAAATACAACTACATAAAAATTTCGAAAACGATTGGCATATTCTACTTTGGCGTCTTCGGCTAGTTCATCCGCTTTCAAGAAACCGGGCAAGGTCATTTTGAAATGCGGTTCATCAATAGCAATAGGCTTGTCGTAATCTTGATTGCAAGCGGTCAATTGCCATAAAATAGTAATTATAAAAACAAAAAAACTATATTTCTTCATAAATTTAATTATTTTAAATCTCTTCTTTTTCGATTTTTAATTTTGGGGCTTCTTCTAGTTTCAATCCCACGTCTATCATATTTTCCAAATCATTTACTCGCATCTCGTGTTTCAAACGAATATGATACGTTCCTGGTTCTTCAAATTTGAATCTTGAAATAATAGGCGCTCTATAAAAACAAACATCGCCGGTACATTTACCTATCCATTCGCCCGCTTCGTTGGAAAGAGGGATAGAAAGTACGTCTTCTTTGATTCGTCCACTAGGAAATTGTGTAAATGTTTTGATATAAAAATTTTGATATTCAAATAAATCACGATGTCTTACATTGATGTAAAGATTGTATTTTTTTGAAATATCCTTAACTTCAAATTGAAAATCTAGGGTATCGTGCAAGTCCCAACCATTTATAGACAAGGGCTTAAACTCTTCATACACGGCATCATTCTGGCAGCCTATCATTGAAAAAAACAAAACGAAAACAAGAATTACTATAGAAAAACGCATTTTTTATTTTGGTTGATTGTTATGATTTGATTGTGGTTTGGCAGTAGGATTATTTTGATTTGACTTATTCTTATTTTTTTTCTTCTTATTCTTATTTTTATTCTGCTGCGATTTTTTCTCAAGAGTCTTCAATTGGATTTGTCCTACCAAATCTTCATCTTTTTCTTCGCTTTCTATCTTAATTTCTTTTACAGCCATTGACAATAGATTTTGAGGCTTTTGTCCTTTCTTGTTCAATTCGCTGATTTTCTTTACATTATCGATAGATATTTTATAATAATCGCTTGTAGGATCGTCTTTGTACACAAATACCATCAATCGTTTCAAAATTTCCGTTTTTTTCAACACGGCTACACCTTCTTCTGTCTGTAATTGATTGATATTCTGTGGAATTTCTTTTACCGCTTCAATATATTGTGCCAATTCATAATTGAGACAACATTTGAGACGGCCACACTGCCCCGATAATTTTTCAATATTAATTGATAAATTTTGATAACGAGCTGCCTGAGTAGATACCGATGGGAAATAATTCAAAAAAGTACTACAGCACAATTCTCTGCCGCAGCTTCCAATTCCTCCTATACGAGCCGCTTCTTGACGCGCGCCAATATGCTTCATTTCAATTTTTATCTTAAACTCGGCGATATATCTTTTTATCAATTCTCTAAAATCGACACGCTCATTCGCAATAAAATAAAAAGTAGCTTTTTTGCCATCTGCCTGATATTCTACCTCGCTGATTTTCATATCCAAATTCAATTCTTTGGCTATTTCACGGGCTAGAATCATTACTTTATTTTCTTTTTGGCGATACTGCTCTTGAATTTCAAGTTCTTTTTCATTGGCTTTGCGCAAAATCTTCTGAAACTCATCCGTTTTAGTGATTTTTTTCTTCTTCAATTGCAATTTTACCAATTCGCCTTTCAACGAAACTTCACCTATATCATAGCCGCCGTTTCCTTCTACACATACCATATCGCCTTTGTACAAATCGATACGTTTTTCATTGACAAAATACTCTTTTCGAGAGCCATTTTTAAACGAAAGTTCTACCACATTGTACTCCTCAGCACCACTTGCGTACTGAATATTGCTAAACCAATCAAAGGTATTCATTTTATTACAGCCTCCGCTGCTACATCCTCCACTACTACAACTCATATATATTTCTATTTACTATTTCATTTCAATTTTATTCCATTTAAAAAATTCAGCACGTGTCTGAAATTTTCCCAAAATAATGCCCAAAGATACAAAAGAAATTTTAGAATTAGCATTTCTTTCAATTGCATAAATGGTTTTGCTAATTTCTGCCATAGAATATTCTATTTGGTCTATTTCCATTACCGATGCAAAATATTTGATAGCTCCCGTAAGCTCATCCGAAGCCGTTATTTCGCCTTTGTATTTGTATTGTATAATTTCATTGAGCACATACAATAAGTGTTCCAATACCTTTTTTTGTACTTCTTTGGATTTTCCCGCCAATTCATTGCACGCATCCAGCATTTCCTGAATTTTTGCCAAATGTCGTTCGTTAAATTTAACGATACCTCTCAAGATCTGCAATGTAAAATGCTCTATAGAGTCTTCTGCCCCCACATCTTCAAAATATCGTCTGGCGGAAAGTATATCGCCATTGGAAAAATTCAACGCCGATTTTTTAATTTTACTACTCGATTGTGAAAATTCCGACTCAATAACACCCTCTATTTCAGCATCTTGCAATCTTTGAATCTTATGTATATTACATCGAGAAAGGATGGTAGGCAAAATATGATCCGACGATTCTGCCACCAAGATAAACAAACTCATTGGATTGGGTTCTTCGAGCAATTTAAGGATTTTGTTGCTTTCTCTTCGGAGCTCTTCCGCCATCCAAATCACTTGTGTTTTGTAGCCTCCTTCATACGAATACATCGAAAAGGTATTGAGAATTTCGGTGGTCTCCTCTACCCGAATCTTATAATTTTTGGCTTTATTAAAATCCAGCCAATCTTTTATATCAAATAAATGCCCTTTTTCTTGAATAATTTCCTTAAACTTGGGGTGAAGCACCTTGCAATTTTCTTTTTCCGAAAAAGTAGGAAAGGTATAATGCACGTCTAAATGTATAAAATTCTTTATTTTATGACAATTTGGACATTCATTACAACTATCGGTTTCTGTTTTATTTTCACAATAAAAATATTGAATAAAAGCCATTGCCAATCCAAAAGTGCCAAAGCCCATTTTTCCAATAAACAAGTGTGCGTGGTGCAATTTTTCACCACGAGCTTGTTTGATAAGCTCCGCTTTTACAGCCTCTTGACCTAAAATATCTTTGAATTGCATTTCTTCTATCGAATAAATTTATTTTTTAGCAATAATACTAATTTCAATACGCGCATCTTTTGGCAATCGAGCCACTTCCACGGTTTCTCTTGCGGGATAAGGTTCTTGCAAATATGACGCATATATTTCATTGATTTGAGCAAATTCATTCATATCTTTAATAAAAATAGATGCTTTCAAAATATTGGAATAGTCCATTCCAGCGGCTTCCAATATTCCTGCAATATTTTTCATTACACGATGCGTTTCACTTGCCAAACTCTCGTTTTCCATTGCTCCCGTCTCAGGATTTAGCGCTATTTGTCCGCTCATTAGAAGCATATCTCCCGCCCAAACCGCTT
>CAZUUI010000198.1:0-4157 GCA_964622955.1 uncultured Chitinophagaceae bacterium
AGCCAAACCAAACAAAAGGGCGGTAATTAACATAAAAAAAAGGCCCGAAGGCCTTTTCTTGGAGGGGCAGAAACTTAACGTTTGATCAGTTTTGACACGTACGAGGCTTCTCCCACGTTTAAACGCAATACATAGGTTCCAACACTGATGTTTTCGAGTGAGATTTGTCCCGTGGACCCATCGCTGCCCTTTTGGATACTGCGACCGTTGAGGTCAAGGATTTCATACTCAAAAGCCTCTTTTATATCCACATTCAACAAGTTGGAAGCGGGGTTAGGATATACCTTAATTTTTTGGGTCAACTCATCAACGCCTTCTAACCAAATGTTCACATTGTAGGTAGTGTTGGTTACAATTGCAGGATTCCAATCGAAAAAGATATGTGCCGTGTTTGTGATTTCAGCATCATCGTTATTAATGTTCTCTTGAATTCGGTACATGAATTCACCGTGGCTTTCAGGTTCATTGGTTGTAGAATCGGGTAACCAAATTCCATTGAATTCAAAGTGCATTATTCCGTTGCCCATGTTAACTACTTGCATTTCGTGTGAACTGTAAACGACACTAAATGAAGCCCAATCTAGATCGGAATCTAAGGTGTCCACGACTACCACGTTTTGAGCTGGAGCAGTTCCTGTATTTTGGAATCGTACCAAATAATCTATTACTTTTACCGAAGTATCTGTGTTCCCAGCAGGAAATGCTGTCTTGTCATTTGGATCATAACTGCCTACACATGTATCTCTATAAATAGCAGAGTTATTAGCCACATTACAGTCTCCTGTAGTAGGTTCTATCCATGCACTGTCTATAACTGTAGTTCCCAATGGAAGCGTTACGGGGGTTAAGAAATTTGCATTTCTATATCCAGAACTGTATGCAGGAATTGTTCCAATATTCCATGAAATTACATTGCCCGAAACGGTATATGGTGAGGACGTAGTTGTTTTTATAGACAATGAATTCAAAAATCTGTAATGCAATACCGCATTTGCAACTGGTGTTGCACCATTGTTTTGATATTTGATACGTTTCATAGACGTAAATCCTGGCGTGATATTTGCTACTCGCTGAATAGATGTAGAAAGGTCTTGACAAGTGCTCGTAGTGTCATAGAAATTATTATTGCAGTATACTTGACCTGCTGTAGTAGCGGCTACTGAAATTCCTGCGGCAGGACATATTTGTTTGTACGCAAAAGGATTTGTATTACTGTTCAATGATTGTGTCAAGGTATACGTACCTTTTCTAACTACGGCAGTGAAATATCCAGAAGCATTTGTATAAACATTTGTAGGCGGTACGGTATTGATTGTTATTTTTACAGATGGAATAGCTAAGTCAGAGGCGTCTTTTTGGCAATTTCTATTTATATCATTTACCACATATCCACAAATAGTTACATACGAAGTATCATTTGGACAAGGTCCATAGCTATATTGTTTTACACCTGCTCTTGAAGCCATACAGAAATTTTTGTATGTAACGCTATCACATCCACATATTGGACTTGTATAATCTTGGCAAGGATAATTATAATATGTAGTGTATCCGCTATCTTTACATTGATTAGATGTAGTAATTTGAACAACTCTTACAAACGAATCGATACATGTCACATTATTAAATGTAGTTTTTACATACATTACCGTTCTATACAAGCCTGGCAAAGCATATGTATAACTTGGACTTGGAAGGTTTGATGTATCGCCATTTCCAAATTTATATAAATATGATGTAGAGGCATTTGTACCAATAGACGTATTTGTAAAGATAACAGTTTTGCCCGATTTTGTAAACGTGTTATACGCCTTGTGCGATGCACATGGATTTGTATTTACATTCAAATATTTTGTTACTGTTTTTGTACAAGAAGTCTGAGTTGCATTATTTCTAACAATCATTGTCAATACGATAACTTTGGTGCCCGAAGTCGTAAATGATTTTATAGGATTTGAAAGTGTTGTAGTGGTGCCGTCGCTAAATTGCCATTGTGTAGACAATACTGTAAAACCTGATGTCGAGCTTGTATTATTAAACGTATATGTGGAGCCACTTTGTGTCCATGTAAAATTAGGTATAAAAGCATTACAAGGATTAACATTTGCAATATTCACAGTGGCATTGAAAGTATCAACACAATATTGATTATTTGTATTAATCCATGATGTTACAACCAAGATTACACTATAAGAGCCATTTTGGGTATATGATTTTAAAGGGTTTTTCTGAGTACTTGTAGTACCATCTCCAAATATCCAAAAATAAGATAACCCCAATCCATTTGCAGTACTTGAATCCGTAAATTGGATTGCACCGCTACTTGTATAAGAAAAACCAAATTTGGCATTTAATGTACAAGGTATATTTGGATTTGAATTACTAAAAGTATAACAATTAATAGAAGAGCATTGTGATGCATCATAAATAGTTACACAATATTGACCTGGCGTTACATTCATAATTGTTTTGGACGAATCACCATTACTCCAGATATATCTATATGGTGCTGTTCCTCCTATTGGATTTGCTGTAAGCGTATTTCCATTTTTTGTAATAGTTCCAGATAAAGAACAATTTAAAATATTAAAGTTTTGTGAAGAACTATCACAGCAAATTGTTACATTATTTGAGTCTGAAATACATATAAATAGTTTTGCTGTATAGGTTCCTGATGGAAGTAATGTATCAAAAATCCTATTCGTTCTTGTAATGGTGTTGTTTATTTTCCAAGTATAAGTTGCCTTAAAAGGTGCTGGAACTGAAGCAGCAGTCAAAACTACTGTATTTCCATTTACATTTTTTGTAAATATTTTATATTGAGCACATGAAATAGTTGTAGACGTTCCATTTACTTTAATTGTTTTACAAATAGAATCTGAACAATTATATTGCAAATACTTTATTACATAACATACATTGTAGAATGTATCTTTTGGATACGTATGAATCATATTTCCTACCGTAGTATATGTGTTTGATTGTCCATCGCCCCAATATACTTTTATAGTCTTAACAATATTAGGTGTAAAGACAGATGAATCTGCAAGGGTTAACACTCTGTTTGAATTATTACTTACACGGTAATTTGCCTTTAGATTACAACTAAAGGTATCATTGACCAAAACACAAACAGAATCTTTACATCCCCATGAATTTGTAACCACTACACAATACTGTCCCGTATCATTTCCTGTTGTAAAAGATTTTGAATACGTTTTATTAGTAGCGTTTGGAATGGAATTTCCTTCATATTTCCATGAATATGTAGCAAAAGAATCTATCACATTTTGTTGATTGGCGGTTAAGGTTAATGAATTTGGAATACCATTAAATTGTTTTACGATTGTAATTGGCACTTTTTGAATCACCGTAAGGTTTAATCTTCTAATGGAATCACAACCCATAGAATTTGCATTTTTAAGTGTATCTACATAAAAGCCCGATGAATCTCTTCCCAAAAAGCTCTCTCCTTGACACAACACTTTATCTATCCAAGATAAAGTTGGATTACAATTAGAAGAGCAAGTCGTTTTTGTTACATAAACCTTTCTTGTAGCGGAATAACAATTATTGGCACTATCATAATAACTAGCATAATATACACCTGGCCCCGAAACGATTAGATTGGTCATTTTATTATTTGGAGTGGCAGTATTTCCTGTATGCCAAGATAATTTTACACCAGCGGGTTTGTTCTGTGCTGTAAATTTAACACCTAAATTAACAACTGTATCTGGGCAAGTATTTGTAGCCATGGTATCGTTTAAGATAGGAACAATATTACAAATAGGCTCACCACACAGTTTCAAATCATCAAGCCTAAACTGTGATGTATTACCATTTGAAAATCTAATGTACAAATTTGTCGTTTTAGGAATATTTCCCGACGGGGTAATATATATCCATTGATTTTGAGCTAAAACTGAACTATAAGATAGAGGCGTCATGTTTAAAGTATCTAATCCTACCTCAATACCTAATTTAAACGTATCATTTGTAGCTTTCATTAAGCCAAATGATAATTGCAGGTTTTTGTAATTTGATGTATTAATTCCTGATATTGTTAGTCTTCTAGGCAAACTAGTAGAAGTTAAAAATACGTTTCCACTTCCCGATGCATTTGAATATCCATTTGAAACTGATGTTGTTCTTAC
>CAZUUI010000199.1:0-4143 GCA_964622955.1 uncultured Chitinophagaceae bacterium
AGATTATCTTATACCAATCTTACTTATAAAATTGTCCAAACGATTTTATAAGTTTAGTTTGGTAAATACCGTCATAACAAGCAAATAGTACAATCGAGTGAAACGAAAATTGGACTATATTGATTGTATATACGGTATTATTGATACTTAGCTTCTGTTACCGCTAGGTTTAATTTATCAAATTCAAAAACAACGGGTGTACAAGTTCCTTTTTTAATAGTAGCTCTTCTTCCTGTATATTTCTTTCCTACAGTGATTTTATTCGCTTTCAACCAAAGATTGGAAGGATTCATACCCGCTCCATATTGCAAATAGCCTGTATGCTTTTTCTTATCTTTTCCTACAAACTCAAATGTAACTTTTTTGGGTTCTGTTTGAGCGTTCAGCTCCGCTGCAGGCGCATTTTCGATAGATACAATTTTGATGCTTCCCGATTGTTTTGAATATTCACAACCGCCACCTACCATAGGTGCTTGAGCAAAGATAGACGTTGATGCTAGTAAAGCAAAACTTAAAATTAAAGATTTCATATAAAATATATTTTTTGCAAAATTCAATCTTTTCAAATTAATGTAGACCGAAAATCGACTATTTTAACAATAATTATGATTCTTTGCCGTGGCAGTTTTTGAATTTTTTGCCACTACCACAATGACAAGGGTCGTTTCTACCAATTCTATTTTCTACACGAATAGGCTCTTTTTTGGGTTGTGGCATCAAATCATTTTCATTTGCGCCATAATCCTCAGCACTTTCAAAATCTCTTTCATTCGTATGCATATTATTGAAATTGGTATGAAGTTCTTGAGTAGTAGCTTTAAAACCACTTTGACTTTCATCTTTCAAATTGTATTTCACCAACATTTGCGCCAACATAAAGTTGCTATTTTCAATCATTTTTGCAAATAATTCAAAGGCTTCTTTCTTGTAGATAACAATAGGATCTTTTTGCTCCCAAACGGCGTTTTGAACGGATTGTTTCAATTCATCCATTTCTCTTAAATGTTTGGTCCAAAGCTCATCAATTGTTTCCAAAACCATCGATTTTTCCATATCTCTGATGATAGATGCCCCATTGGATTCCAAAGCATCTTTCAATTTGCAAAACACATTTACTTCTGTTTTGTCAAATGAAATAGGCACAATAACATTGATGATATTTGGCTGATTCTGAGCTATATTTTTAAATGCAGGGAAAATATTTGTTATAATTTGTTGATGTTTTTCCTTGCGATAGGCCAAAATTGCATCAAAAACGCTGTTAACAATAACTTCTGTTTTAGTAGAAGCAAATTCTTCCGCTTCTATTTGACTTTGAATTCCAAAATATTGAATCAGTTCCAAATTAAAATTCTCAAAATCATTTGACTTTTTATTGAAACTGACAATATCTGACACCACATTGAAAATTACATTGTCAATATCAATATTCAATCTTTCGCCAAACAAGGCATTTCTTCTTTTTTTGTAAATTACTTCACGTTGTGCATTCATTACATCATCGTATTCAAGCAATCTTTTTCGCATACCAAAATGATTCTCTTCCACTTTTTTCTGTGCACGCTCAATGGATTTAGTAATCATACTGTGCTCAATCACTTCGCCTTCTTTCAAGCCCATTGAGTCCATAATTTTTGAAATACGCTCCGAACCAAATATACGCATCAAGTCATCTTCCAAAGATACATAGAATACACTCTCTCCAGGATCTCCTTGACGGCCACTTCGTCCTCTCAATTGTCGATCTATACGACGGCTTTCGTGTCTTTCCGAACCTATTATGGCCAATCCTCCCAATGCTTTGATTTCTTCCGAAATTTTAATATCGGTACCTCTTCCAGCCATATTGGTAGCAATTGTTACGGCACCTTGTTTTCCTGCCTCAGCTACAATCTCCGCTTCACGTCCGTGATATTTTGCATTCAATACATTATGTTTGATTTTTCGCAAAGTAAGCATACGACTCAATAATTCGGAAACCTCTACATTGGTTGTACCCACCAAAACAGGTCTTCCTATTTCCTGCCAAGCTACAATTTGATCGATAATAGCATTGTATTTTTCTCTTTTTGTCTTAAAAATCAAATCATTTCTATCATTTCTAATGATTTTTTTATTAGTAGGAATGGTCATTACATCGAGCTTGTATATTTCCCAAAACTCCGACGCTTCTGTTTCGGCAGTTCCTGTCATACCCGCCAATTTGTGGTACATACGGAAATAATTTTGAAGCGTAACGGTAGCTACTGTTTGGCTACTTGCTTCTACTTTTACATTTTCTTTGGCTTCAATAGCTTGGTGCAATCCATCGCTATATCTTCGGCCATCCATAATACGGCCTGTATTTTCATCTACAATTTTTACTTTATTGTCCATTACCACATATTGAATATCTTTCTCAAATATGGTATAGGCTTTCAAAAGTTGAGTCACTACGTGCAATCGCTCCGATTTGGTTTGATAATTTTGCATCAATTCGCTTTTCAACTTGAGTTTTTCTTCCGCGCCAATATCCATTTTATTGATACGTCCTGTTTCGGTTCCTAAGTCTGGAATTACAAAAAATTCGGAATCTTCACCCGAAGCCGTTATCATTTCTATCCCTTTCTCAGTCAAAGTTACCGAATTGTTCTTTTCATCAATCACAAAAAGCAATTCCGCATCTACTTTTGGCATTTCTTTTTGATTGTCTTGCAAATATCTACCTTCGGTTTTGAGCAATACTTGACGATTTCCATCTTCGCTCAAGAAACGAATCAATGGAGAATATTTTGGCAAACCTCTATGTGCTCTCAATAAAGCCAATCCACCACCTGTATCGGAAGTGTCGCCTGAGTTTATCATATTTTTTGCATCATTGAAGATTTTATTTACAATTTGTTTTTGAGCTTCAAAAATTTTTGCAATACGAGGCTTCAATTCATAAAATTGTTTTTCGTCTTTGTCCGTTTGGTCTACTTTTCCAGAAATAATTAATGGCGTACGCGCATCATCTATCAATACTGAGTCGGTTTCATCCACAATCGCAAAATGCAATTTTTTCTGAACCAATTCTTCGGTAAATTCCACCATATTGTCTCTCAAATAGTCAAAACCAAACTCATTATTAGTTCCGTAAGTAATGTCCGAAGCATAGGCTCTTTGACGCTCTTCACTATGAGGTTTTGTAGTATCGATACAAGCTACCGAAAGCCCCAAAAAATTGAATAACGGTGCATTCCATTGACTATCACGAAGTGCCAAATAATCATTGACTGTTACAAGATGAACTCCAAGTCCAGTCAAGGCATTGAGGTATACGGGCAAGGTTGCAACCAATGTTTTTCCTTCTCCTGTAGCCATCTCCGAAATTTTTCCTTGATGAAGCGCAATCCCTCCAATCAATTGCACATCGTAGTGTATCATATTCCAATGTACTTCATTTCCTGCGGCATCCCATTTGTTATGATAAATAGCTTTATCGCCTTGAATTTGAATATGAGGGTATTTTTGAGCTAATTCTCTGTCCAATTCATTTGCAGATACTTCCAGTGCATCATTTTGTGTAAAACGTCTTGCTGCATCTTTTACTACCGCAAAAGCTTCGGGTAAAATATCCATCAAAACCTCCTCGATATGTTTGTCTTTTTGTTTTATCAAATCATCAATTTGATTGAGATAAGCTTCTTTTTCAAGACTGTTTTCTTCTTCTTGAATTTTGGTGCGCAATGTGGCAATAGACTCGTCAAAATTGGATACATATTCCGCAATTCTTTTTTTGAACTCTAATGTTTTTTGTCTCAATTCATCATTGGTCAATCCGCTCAATTTTTCATACTCTATATGAATTTGATCTACCAAATGCTGTATAGCTTTAATGTCTTTTTCTTGTTTTGTTCCAAAAATCTTTGCGATAGATTTCGTAAGTGCTGATAGCATATTATATGTTTAACTTGTTTATTATTGAATCAATCGGCAAATTTAATAATTTTTGCCTATATAGAAGTATTAAAGAATGTTATAAAGGGTTGGTGATAGTTTTTTATTATACCTTTTATTCATAAATTTAAAGATATTCTTGACGTTTAAAATAATATTTAGATATTTGTCTAAATATTTAAATAATGAATCAAATATTCAAAGCGTTGGACGATCCTACAAGAA
>CAZUUI010000200.1:0-2336 GCA_964622955.1 uncultured Chitinophagaceae bacterium
GTGTTAATAGATTGAGTATTTAGGTGATTAGTTCTATCTAAAAAAGAATTTAACCATTCCTGTTCTGTGCCTACAAACCCATTATTTACTGCAACTTGATAAGCGGATATTCCTTGTTCACCTTGTATGTTTATAGGTGTTTTGATTGCAGATCTTCTTGCTAAATATATGCCTTGGGTAGAACCTGGTATGCTTACCCATACTAATTTTGTTGCCCATTTAATGAATTATTTTTTAATTGCGCTCCCCAATATTTTTATAATTGGAAGTATCTTATTTTTAATAGCTTCTTGGACGAAAAACAATAATTTTAGCTTTTTAGGAGCTATCGTTATGGTAGTTTTGTATTTAACACTTATTTCTTTAATGCAAAAGATTGATAATAAAATAATTTTATCTTTGAGCGACCCCTTTGGATTTATTCCTATTGAAATTCAAACAAAAAAATGGACCGCTTTTGAACGAAATCATTCTCTTTTTCAATTAGATTTTAGATTTCTTTTAAATCGATTGGTTTGGTTTATCGTTGCCGCGTTTTTTTGGTTTATAGCATTTTCTATTGCCAATAAAGAAGGTGCAAATTGAAAAAGTAAAAAGGAACAAAAAGTAAAGAAAGCTGAAAGCTTTATTCCTAAAGAAATTCATATTACCACTGATTTTTCTTGGAAATATACTTTGAAAAATATTTTTTTTCAAGCCAAAATTGATGCGCTCAATCTTATCAAAAGTCCTGCATTTTATGTAATTGTGGGGTTGATTTTTATGGTTTATAGCCTTATACTTGTAGGTATGATTCAGGATGATAGAACCAATGAAATAGCTACAACATACAATACGATTCGATTTTTGGGAGGTGTAAAGACCTTGATGAAATTTGCAATTATCTTCTTTTCGGGAATACTAATCTGGAAAGAACGTGAAGCCAAAATGAATGATATTTTGGATGCATTGCCTAGCAATCCTTTTTTGATTTATCTAGGGAAATTACTTTCTATTTTTTATATTTCTATTGCGTTGAACATAATTGTAATGATTATTGGAATTTTGTATCAAGTCTTTCAGGGTGTTTATAATATAGAGTTTGGATTGTATTTTACCGAATTATTTGTTTTTGATGTCTATCAGAATATGACATTGGCTATTTTAGCTATGTTTTTACAAATTATTATCAATAATAAATATATCGCTTATTTTGTAAGTTTATTGATAATGTTTTTAGAGTCATTTCTCAAAAGTTGGTTAGAAATAGACACCAATTTGGTAGGAATATCGCCAAGCTTACCTTCAGTTATATATAGCGATATGTATGGTTATGGTCCTTATCTAAAAAATCAATTGGCCTTTATGCTGTATTGGGCATTGTTTTATGGAATCTTGCTTTTTGCATCGATGTATTTTATGGTACGAGGAAAATCTGAAAGTTTTTCAAAAAGATTGTATGAAGCCAAAACACGTTTTTTAATGTCTCGATGGCAGTTTTCTGGGGTAATCATTTGTTTTATAGTTTTTGGAGCTTGGATGTATTATCAAACAAAGATAAAAAATCAATATTTGAGCCAAACGGAGCTTATGGATAGGCAGGCATATTATGAGAAAAACTTCAAAAAATATCAGAATATTGATATTCCAAAAGTTGTAAAATTAGTAAATGCCATTGATTTATTTCCAGAAGAAAGAATGGTAAAGGTAAAAGGTACTTTAACGATGGTAAATACTTCGGATACTTCTATTGACAAAGTTTATGTCAATAATTCATTGAAATTTCCTTTTAAACTAAATTTTTCATCCGCTAAAAAAATAGCATCAAACTCTAATTCACACATCTTGTTTGAAACATATCAATTCAATCAACCTTTATCAAAAGGAGATACAGTATATGTTGATTATGAAAGGGAAATGTCTTTTAGTGGTATTGAAAATGAAATAGAAAATAATCGTTTATTGCCAAACGGTACCTTTTTGGATGTATCAGCATTAACGCCTCTTTTTGGTTATCAGTCCGATGAAGAGTTGGATGATAAATCCGAGAGAGAAGAACGAGGATTGGGCGTAAAATCAGAAGATATGCCTAAATTAGAAGAAAATTGTACACACGCTTGTCAGAAAGATTATTTAGGAGGCTATTCGGATTGGGCGCAAATTTACACTACGGTTTCTACTTCAAGCGAACAAACGGCTATTGCACCGGGAAGTTTAAAGAAGCATTGGAATGAAAATGGTCGAAATTATTTTGAATATCATTTGGAGCAGCCTTCAAAATTTTTCTTTTCGGTGGTTTCTGCCAAATTCAATGTATTGAGACATAAGATCACTATTCATACCAATTAACTTAACTG
>CAZUUI010000200.1:2346-4093 GCA_964622955.1 uncultured Chitinophagaceae bacterium
ATTGAGAGATTCTACCAATGGGGTTTTATGCGAAGTCTATTACCATCCAGCACACGATTACAATGTGAAAGAAATGATGAAAGCGTTGAAAAAATCCATTCATTATTATTCTTCAAATTTTGGACCTTATTATCACAAAGAAGCTAGGATTATTGAATTCCCTCCGTTTAGCAGTTTTGCACAAGCGTTTCCGGGAACGATGCCTTTTAGCGAAAGTGTAGGATTTACATCCAATTTAGTCGATAATCCAAAAGATATCAACGAAATTTTCCATATTGTATCTCACGAAATGGCGCATCAATGGTGGGCGCATCAGGTAATTGGTGCCAATATGCAAGGTGCTACTTTTTTATCCGAAAGTTTAGCGGAGTACGCCAGTCTCAAGCTATTGCAATTGGAATATGGAATCGATATGACCGCCAAGTTTTTGAAAGATGCTAATAATAACTATATTTTTTCTAGAGCAGGCGAAGCCAAAAAAGAAAGTTCGCTTTTGCAGGTAGATAATAAACCTTATATTCATTATCAAAAAGGTTCTATTGTATTATTTGGTATTCAACAGATTATAGGCGAAAAAGCTATTAATACTATCTTGAATGATATTGTTAAGAATTTTGCGTACAAAAATCCGCCATATCCTACTTCCTATCAATTGTATAATCGATTGTATCAAGCCACACCCGATTCGTTTAAATACTTGGTCAAAGATGGTATAGAAAATATTATCATTTATCAGTCAGATATTGAAAAAATAGAGTCGGTAAAGAGTGGAAAAGGCTACAAAACTACGGTTACTTTTAGTTTAAAGAAAAATAGCAGTGACCCCAATGCCAAACAAACAAAAGATTTGGATAAAATAATGATAGGGCAGAGCAAAGAAATTCCATGAAATGATTATTGCAAATTGATTGTTTCACAAAGATTTAAATTGAATAAATCAAAAAATACCCTTTCAATTTATAGTGATAAAAAACCAGACAAACTCGTTATAGATCCGTATTTTATTTATATTCACAAAGACCCAGAGGAAAATATCAAGAATATATAATGTTTTTTTAAAATAGTACTTCATTTTTTAAATATTTGAAGTACTATTTTTTCAAATATAGGGGCCTAACGAAGAAAAAATACCTAACTTTGCACCATATAATTTTAGTGAAAAATGAATTTGAATCAAAAAGACCTTGAAAAAATTATAGTTATAGGTGATAGATTGCTTATAAAGCCCAATTCATTGGATAAAACGACCAAAACGGGCTTGATTTTACCGCCGGGTATTCAAGAAAAAGAATCTATTCAATCGGGATATGTCATCAAAGTGGGGCCAGGATATCCTATTCCCAATTTGGAAGTCGATGAACCGTGGAAGCCACAGAGCGAAATGATAAAATACATTCCGCTTCAAGTTCAAGAAGGTGATTTGGCGGTTTTTCTTCAAAAACAAGCTTTTGAAATTACATTTAATGCCCAAAAATATTTTATTGTTTCTCAATCTTCAATTTTGATGGTTTTGAGAGATAATTTTTTGGATTAAAAACGTCAACGGATAAAAGGAGTTTATCGTCTACATTGCTAAAAAAATCAAGTAAAATTGTTTTTTTTTATTCATATTTGCAAAATAGACCATTTAGTAATATAGAAATCATTGTAAAAACAAATCATTATGAGCATTAAGCAAATTCTGGAAGCGAAAAAATTAGGTACTGAAATTGAAGTAAAAGGATGGGTTCGTTCTTTTAGAAATAAT
>CAZUUI010000201.1:0-4078 GCA_964622955.1 uncultured Chitinophagaceae bacterium
TGAAGCAAACGTTTTTTTAATAAAATACAACGATAAAATTGGATCTTTGAATATCAAAAATGATTTAGGAAATACAATATTATTGCGAACCAATATTGGCGATGCCACACATAAAGGGCTGGAATTAAGCACAAATGTTCAATTTATGGATTTGTTGAATATCTCAAAAAAATATGGCGCTATCGAGTGGAATGCCGCTTATAATTATACAAGAGCCACTTATGACCGTTGGAATACAACCGCTTTAGTTTCAGGAAGCATAAAAGAAAATAATCTAGCTGGAAATCAGGTAGAATACGCCCCTTTGAATACATTCAAAACAGGTTTAACGTATATTTTGAAAGATATTAGAGCCAATATGATGATGACGCATACCAGTTCGGTATTCACCGATGCCCAAAATACCGAAAAAGCAACTGCCAATGCACAAGCGGGTCGCTTGCCTTCTTACACCGTATTTGATGCGAGTATTCAATATCAACTATTTAACAAATATCAATTTGGATTAGGAGTCAATAATCTTTTTGACCTCACCTACGCAACCCGCCGAGCAGGTGGATATCCAGGGCCTGGAATCCTTCCCGCAGAGAAACGATTTATATATTTTACATTTGGTTTGAAATTGTAGAATGATATTATTCAATTATTCGTCTAAAAATTTTTAGAATGGTCTAAAGCCGCATTCATATTGAATGGATGCATCATATAAATTGCCTCCTTTTATAGTAAAAACTCTATAATTTTTTTAATAATCCTCTCTTTTAATTAAGATATTTCGTGAAGTATCCCAAGGATAATCTTCTGTATTATAATTTAGGTTATTCATTTTATGAAAAATCACTACTTTTTCCTCATCGGTGGCTTCACAAATATCAAAATAAACACTATCCTTTTTTGTAATTAATCTTTTTATTTCCTTTATTTTTTTAAAAGGAATACTATCGCTCATTAATGCAATTCTTATTGGGTAAAATTTATTATTCTGAATTCTACATAATTCTTTATTTGCATTATAAAAAGCTATTAAATCAATTTGATTTAGACAAACAAAATGATGTTTTTGAAAATATTCTATTTTTTGTTTATTTATATCATCCTCAATAATACAAGGCATTAAGTGAAGTTTGTGACTATGAAAGTAAATATTATATTGACTATCAACAACAATATTGAATGGTGAGTAACCTTTTGGAAATGGCGGCGGTGTTTTCAATCCTTTGTTTATAAATTCATTTTTATCTTTATAAAAACACAAATATTCATTTTTTGAATCATAAAAATTACAACTTTGGAAGCAAAATAATAATATCAAAAACAACAAGCTAATTTTCATAAACACAAAGGTAACTAAATTTACTTTAAACTACAACCATTCTTTTAATAAATCTTATATTGAGCCAAGAATTCATATCTTTGCAAATAAATTTAACCCCATGAGTATAGAAAAAGCCATAATGGCTCGCAGCAACAATCAATGTGAATTGTGCAAATCTACCGATAATTTGAGTGTATACGACGTTCCAGGATCTCCCAATAATAGCTCCGACGAGAGCATAGTTGTGTGTGAAAAATGCAGCAAACAATTGAATAAAAAAGAAGAATTGGATCCCGCACATTGGGCTTGTCTCAATGAAAGTATGTGGAGCGAGGTTACGGCGGTACAAGTAGTTTCGTGGCGTATGCTCAATAGAATGCGAAACGAAAGCTGGGCGGCAGAGGCTATCGATATGATGTATTTTGACGATGATACTATGGCTTGGGCAAAGGCTAGTGGCGACCACGAAGGTACTAGCGATGTAGAATTTCATAGAGACTGCAATGGCACTCTTCTTGAAACAGGAGACACCGTTGTAGTAATTAAAACCTTGGATGTAAAAGGTTCTTCTATCAAAGCGCCTCTGGGCACTGTAGTTAAAAATATTAAATTGGTCAAAGATAATTTTGAACAAATAGAAGGAAAAATTGAGGGACAAACCATTGTAATTCTTACTAAATATTTGAGAAAAGGATAATTTTATAACGATGACTTTTTTTGAGAATTTAGAAAAATCACAAGCCGAAATTTCAGCTAAAATAGATGCCTTGCGAGAGGAACAAAGCAGTGTTTTGGATGAGCAGTTTGGAAAATACCACCACGAAGTTTTTGAAAAAACCGACTGCCTTACCTGCGCCAATTGCTGCAAAAATTACAGCCCTATTATAGAACAAGAAGATATTGCGCGCATTCAAAAGGCATTGAATGTAGATGGAAAATATCTTTTTGAGCATTTGATAGAAATGGATGAAGATGGCGATTTTGTTTTCAAATCCCAGCCCTGCCCTATGCTGGATTTGGACACCAATAAATGTAAAATCTATGCCGACCGCCCAAAAGCTTGCGCCGAATATCCGCATACTTATATGAAACGCATCAAAAAACACCTTGAGCTACTGGAGACCAATGCGACTATCTGTCCCGCTGCAAATGAGATTCTAGATAAAGTTCACTTGGCACTTAGTTCAAAATAAATTTCAAAAAAGGAGTTTTACATCGACAAATGATAACTAAAAAGCGTTTTGAAAGCCAATCATTTGAGATCACGGATAAATTTCTCATAGTTGACTAGCTCTTCAAGAAAAATTTTCCGAGATGACGACAAAAACAATTTCCCCCAACGTCATCCTCGAAAATTTTTTCTCAACTAATTGTTTACATAACAAATATTCTTTACAGAAAAAATTTATCGGGGATCTCTGCAAGAAGTGTTAATTGTTTATATGAACGGTATTAATTGGTTTTAACCCCGTTTATGGATTGTTTCAATCAAAGTTAAAATTAATTGAATTATAAGATGTTATGAAGTCAAGCATTTTAAATGAATATTTTGAATACAAAATAAATGTAGCCCAAATCCCAAAACAAGCCTTATTTTTGCAGTCCATAATATAAAAATAGAAAGAGATGAAAGCTATAATTCCTGTAGCAGGCGCTGGAACCCGTTTGAGACCCTTCACATACACTCAACCCAAAGCATTGATTCCCGTAGCGGGCAAGCCTATTATCAGTTATATCATCGATGACTTGCTGGCAGTAGGCATTCACGAATTTGTGTTTATTGTAGGCTATTTGGGCGATAAAATTGTAGACTTTGTCAATGAAAATTATCCCGATATTGAGGCCAATTTTGTATTCCAAACCCAACGGGATGGGCTGGGACAAGCTATCTATCTCACAAAAGACTATGTAAAAGAAAATGAAGAAATTGTCATTCTATTGGGCGATAGTCTTATCGAAATTGACCCAGCTTTTTTTGAGGCAAATACCGCGTCATCCATTGCGATAAAAAAAGTCAATGACCCTCAAAATTTTGGATTGGTGGAATTGAATGAAAAAGGTACGATTTCCAAATTTGTAGAAAAACCCAATTTTCCCTTTTCAAACCTCGCTATGGTGGGGCTCTACCGCATCAAAGAGACGGCACTTTTTATGTCTATTCTCGAAAAATTGAACAAAGATGATATTCGTACCAACGGCGAAATTCAACTGACCGATGCGCTAGAAATGATGATAAAAGAGCATATCACCTTCAAACCCTTCTATGTCACCAACTGGCTCGATGTGGGAAAAGGCGAAGTTTTGCTACAATCCAATGCCATTCTCCTCAAAAAATTCAACACCTCTATAGACAAAACGGCTACCATTGAAAATTCAGTAATCATAGACCCCGTCAATATTGCTGGAAATGCCATTATCAAAAACGCCATTATAGGCCCCAATGTAACCATAGGCGAAAACACCGAGGTATGCGACGCCATTATAGACAATGGAATTATAGGCAGCTACTCCAAGCTCAAAACCATTCAACTCACGCATTTTGTTATCGGCAGCGACTCTTCGCTCAAAGGCAGCCTCAAATCACTAACCGTAGGCGACAATACCGATATCGATTTTAGTTTTGATAGGTAGTTTTGGGAGCAATATTATAGAAATTTTAAAAAAACGGAGCTATTCCCGCTAGTCGTTCCTATCTCTTCCGCTACGCTCCAGAGGATATCCACTTCTATCGGGGCTAAAAATACGTTTTACCTTCATTACTAA
>CAZUUI010000202.1:0-4075 GCA_964622955.1 uncultured Chitinophagaceae bacterium
CTCAAAAAAATTCCTTCTTTTTGAGAACCAGAAGCTGGAACGGTAGTTGAACCTCTTCCTACAACTGATACATTTCTGATAACAGGATTTGAATAAGGTAAGCTTGAAAACGCAGTTGGATGATTATCTGCCTCAATACCTCTACTATCTGAAGATGCATTTGTATTTGTATTAATACTATACAAATTTTCCAACGTACCTACAAAACCTAAATCATAGTCAAAATTGTCATCATCATTATTTTCGGCATATAAGTAGCTACCATTTACCGTACCGCCATACCACTCAAATGCATCATCACCCCCATTAAAGATTGCTATATGGTGGTAAGTAGATCCGCTACCTACACTAAAGAAAGACAATCCATTAAATTCTTTGTCGCCATTTTTTGCACCCGTGTTTCTTATTATACAATAAGTCATTGAACCTGAATTGTCGGTAGCATCAGTTCCTCCGTATTGAGTTCCATTTATTTCAGAAGCAGCATCAACGCCAACATTGTTTGGAGCTTTTCCGTGAATACAAATCCCTCCCCAGCTTCCAAAAGCAGTTCCTGTAGAAGTAAATGTAACTGGACTAGAAACAGTACCATTTGCATTTAATTTTCCACCTCTTTCTACCGAAATAAATAAATTTGATGCACCAAATGCAGTTTGAGCTTCTACTATTGCTCCTGCTTCAATAGTCAATGTAGCCCCCGTTTTGATTACTAATGGACCAACTAATTTGTATTTTAGACCTGCTTTCAAAACTACTTCACCATCTGTAATATTTCCTTGTAAACTATCTTGAACAAGATTAAATGTAGAAGTGTTTGAAGTTGTTGTTTTTTTACAGCTAGAAACTGTAATAATCGTAGCTAAAACGATTGTGATTGCAATAATTTGTTTTTTCATTTTTTTTGATTTTTGGTTTAATAATTTATTTTTGGGTTATTTATTTAAAAATTATAATTAAATCCTAATGAAATATCCATTCCTTTTCTAAAAGAAGAAATAGTTACAGGATCTTTACCAGGTACTTCTTGATATCTTTCTATTTTCGGGTTTAGGATATTTTTGAAGTTAAATGATACATTAATTTTGTCATTCAATGTATGTCTTGTAATTAAATCGAGAGAAGGAACACCTTTTTCATATACATCTCCTGCACCTTGAGCGCCTAATGAATACAATCTATCGAAGAAATAATTGCAAACTAATGAATATTGAGGTTGATATTTCTTAAATTTCATTCTCAATGTAAGGTCAAAATTAAAAATCAATGGAGAAGCTCCTTGCAATCTCGAGCTAGTGTTTGTAAATATAGCGGAAGTATATCCTGCATTTTCTTTTGAAATTTTATCTTTATTCAAATCTTGTCTACTGTACAATGCCGACATATTCATACCTCCGGTCAATGCATATTTAAGAGTACTATCACTACCATTCATCTTGTCAATCAAATTTTTCTTTAACTCCAACTCGGCTCCAAATACCATAGCCAATTCTCCAGAATTTGCAAACACCATTTGATCTGCTCCAGCTGAAGCTTCAAAAATTTTGTTTATTGGATTTTGGATAAACTTACCAAATCCAGCAATTGAAAACAATTCTGTTTGAGAAGGGAAAAACTCATATTTAACATCTAAATTATAGTTGTCCGATGCATATAAATATGGATTTCCACGAGTATTATATGTACTGATGTCATAATACAAAAATGGTGCTAATTCCTTAAATTGTGGCAATGTATACGTTTTGCTAAATGCTAGTTTTAAGTTTTCTTTCTCCGAAATTTCATTTTTTAAATTGATAAATGGCAAAAACTTCATTTCTGAATATCCTACATCGCCTTTATTGGGATAAGTGGAGGATATATTCCAATTTACATATTGATTGATAAAATCGATTCGAGCACCAAAATTTACTGACAATTTTTTATTTGCAATAAAATCAAATCCTATACTAGGAGATTGAATACTCAATTCTCCAGAATAATTATTTTGATCGATTCTTCCATTTTTTGGATTTTCATCCTCCATTGTAAAAAAACCATTTAAATAATTACTTTCTGTAAATGCAGCATCTATCGAATTTGGATTGATTCCATTATTTAATGCAGCATTGGGTCTATATACAAAATCGGATTGTTCAAAATAACGATCTTTATATCGCAATGTATAGCCTAGAGCCATAGTTAACTTGTCCGTTGCCATTGCAGAATCCTGAATTAATTTGTATTTTCCATTAATATTTACCGAAAAATCTTTGTCCTGCAACTTTTGATAATATGAACTATGGTCTCCTGAATTATTTACCAAAAACTTATATGTACCATCTTTTATGGTCAAAGAAGTCGTCAATCGATCGGGTTGATTATTCTCTATTAAATTTGCAGAACTACTTACCAAAAATGATAATTTATCCGTTGGTTTCCACTCATTGATTGATTGAATTACATATAGGCTACTGATATCTTTAATCATTCTTCTTCTATAAAGACTATCGTTGATGCCATTATTGAATCCAACATATTCATTTACTTGATTGCTTACCGTTCTAAACCCAAGTAAATTAAGTTTAGATTTAAATTTTGCACTTGTAGATAATGTCATATTCAACATAGCATTTTGGTTTACATTGAATACATAGCTGGTTTTATTAAAATTTTGAGCATCACCTCCAGACGCATAAATCACTTTTGTCAATCCATTGTAATGATAAAATTTATGACTATTAGATGCGGTTCCAAAAAGACTAAACTTTGTTTTCAATCCAATATTTTTTGAGAATCCACCATTTAGGCTAATTTCACCGTTCAATCTTGGCATTGTTCGCTCTTGAGGTTGCCAATTTCGTTCTACAAACTTTCCTTCAACCAAAGTTGGAAGCTCTGTATTTTCTACTACTCCAACAATATTTGTACCTGAACCATAATTTTTGTTTGAAATTGCATTCGAGTTAAAGCCGGTTTTAACTTCTAGTGTCAAACTAGGTTTTCCATAAAACTCTTTTGTAGCAATATCAATAGAGGCACCTCCAAAATCGCCTAACAAATTAGAATTATATGTTTTGCTAACACCAATATTTTGAATCACATCAATTGGAAAATAATCTAGAGATATATTTTTAAATTCTGGATTATCAGAAGGTAAAAACATACCATTTAAAGTAGTAGTATTGTACCTATCTCCTAGTCCTCTTACGTATATTTGATTTCCACCACCTTCTTCTTTGCTCACTCCAGACATTTTAGCTACAGCTGCTCCCGCATCACTTGCTCCTTTTCGACTCATTTCCTGAGCTCCCATTTTTTCTTGAATAACCACTTGTTTTTTCTGGTCTAGCAAAGTTGCCTGCTCCGATTCCTTACTTTTTGAACCTCTAACCAATGCTCCTTTTACTTTTTTGATACTAGTTTTCATCACATAGGTTTGCGTTTCATTTTGCCCTTCTGCAACTACTACGGTTTTTGTCAATGTTTCATAATTCAGATTGCTAAACTCCAGAATATATTCTCCTTTGAAAGGAAAATTAATTCGAAAATTACCATTGGCATCCGTTTTGGCGCCCAAGGATTGATCTTTTACCTTTACAAATACAAAACCAATAGGATTGTTGTTCTCATCTTTTACTACTCCTGTAAAAGAAATTTGGCCATAAATTGATATACAGCTCAATGTCAATAAAATAAATAATTGTAACTTTTTCAAAACTTATACTTTTTAATTTTTTCAAGTGCAAAACTAAAGCGATTTTGACCTTGACAGAATTAAGCTACAGTTAAGTTTTTTAAGAAATATTAACCCTATTTGAACTAAAGGTTAAGCTAATGTTATGTGATAAAAAAAAACGCCCAAATGACCTGCATTTGGGCGTTGTATAACTATAAATATATAAAATTATTTTGTAGAATCTGTAGCTAAAGAATCAAGAGCTACAATAGCAGTATCTATACCATTTATTGCAGAAGAATCAAGCGGTGTAGTATTTACTGTAGGTTGCATTTCAGTTTGACTTACATTGCCGCTTTTATTGAAGAACAAAAACAACAAAATTGCCAATACTAATGCAAACAACAATGGCAATAATTT
>CAZUUI010000203.1:0-4019 GCA_964622955.1 uncultured Chitinophagaceae bacterium
GAATAATTTGGAAGGATTCAATAGGAACGGGTTTTAACCCGTTTTGTATAGGGATTTAGGATTCAATTGCAACGGGTTTTAACCCGTTGTAATAGTAATTTTAATTAATTTTGCAGTTCAAATAATAATTATGGCTGAAGATTTAAAAATCATACAAGGTTCGAAAGAACATCAATATATTTCCTTGATTCCACAAATCAAATCTTTGATTGAGGGCGAAAGCAATATGATAGCGAATATGGCTAATATTTGTGCGGCGCTGAAAGAACAATTTGGATGGTTGTGGGTTGGTTTTTATCTTGTAGAAAATGATGAATTAGTTTTGGGACCTTTTCAAGGGCCTGTAGCTTGTACACGAATTCAAAAAGGAAAAGGAGTATGTGGCGCTGCTTGGCAAAATGCACAAACGATTCTGGTTCCAGATGTCGAAAAGTTCCCAGGTCATATTGCTTGTAGTAGCTTGTCTAAAAGTGAAATAGTATTGCCTGTTTTTTCAAAGAATGAAATCATTGGTGTATTGGATGTAGATAGTGTTCTTTTGAATGACTTTGATGAAATAGATAAGAGGTTTTTGGAAGAAATAGTAAATTTACTTTTTTAATACTTTAAAAAGTTCCTTTCGTCCAATTTCTTTACAGATTGGGCATTCAAGCGGTTTGTGAACTCTGGCACTGCAATATTCTCGACCAAAAAATATGATTTGAAGGTGTAATTTGTTCCATTTGTCTTTTGGAAATATTTTTTTACAATCTTTTTCGGTTTGTACAACGGATTTACCATTGGTAATGCCCCATCGCCAAGCCAAACGATGAATATGCGTATCTACAGGAAATGCAGGCACACCAAATGCTTGAGACATCACCACACTTGCCGTCTTATGCCCTACTCCAGGCAGTTCTTCCAATTCTTCAAAATTTTGAGGGACTTTTCCAGCGTGTTTTTCAATTAAAATGTGGGATAAATTCCAAATAGCCTTAGATTTGGCTTTGGATAAGCCACAAGGACGAATAATTTCTTCAATTTCTTCAATAGAAAGCGTAATCATTTTGAAAGGATTATCCGCTTTTTCAAATAAAAAAGGAGTTGTTTTATTCACACGTTCATCGGTACATTGCGCAGATAATAACACACCAATTAGCAAGGTAAAATCATCTTTGTGATCCAACGGAATAGGCGTTTGGGGATACAACGATTCTAACGTATCTACTATAAATTTAGATTTTTCCTTAAGATTCATTTAAATACTATTTAAAATAATTTTAAAAATAGTTCCTTCGCCTCGTTTGGACCATTTTACAAAAATACTTCCTTTGAAATAATCTTCAATAATACGTTTGCAAAGTGACAATCCCAGTCCCCATCCTCTTTTCTTAGTGGTAAATCCCGGTTCAAAAATTTCATTAAATAGTCCTTTTTCTATTCCTTTACCTGTATCTCTGCATTCAATAATTACTTTATTGTCAGAATCTTTTTGGCAATGTATAAAAATTTCACCTTCATTAGTAATGGCATCTAATGCGTTGCGAATTAGATTTTCTATTACCCATTCAAAAAGTTGTCTATTAATCAAAATTTGAATGCTTTTATCTTCGATAGCATAATTAATATTGACTTTTTTTGATGCTCTATGCCTAAAATATTGAACAGAATTATCAAGAATTTCATATAAATTTTCGGCTTCTAACTTTGGTTTTGAGCCAATTTTGCTAAATCTATCGGCAACCAGTGAAAGACGACTGATATCTTTCTCCATTTCGTTTACGATATTTTGATGCTGAGAGTTGAGCGCTATGTCTTCTTTCAATACTTCCAGCCAAGCACCTAATGATGAAATAGGCGTACCTAACTGATGCGCCGTTTCCTTAGACATTCCTATCCAAATTTGATTTTTTTCTGTTTTTCTTGAATTTTTTATAGCAATATAAGTAATCACAAAAAATATAGCCAATACGCCATACAACACAAACGGAAACCATTTTAATTGCTTAATAATCAAGGAATTTTCAAATAACAAATATCGAATTTTCCCATCGCCCAAATCTATCTCAATAGGCTCTTTTTCTGCTTTGAGGTTATCTATGTATTCTCTCAAATTTGACGAATCATTCAAGATGGATTCATCTATATTCCCCGATTTTATCAGGTTATTTTTATCATCTACAATCAATACGGGAAGAAATGCGGCATTCGAACCAATTTCATTATAAAAAGAATTACCAGAGGCATTCAAATAATACTTTAGTTGATGAAAAATCCTAGAATCTTTGTAGTAAATAAATTGGTGTTTGTCCAAAAACTGAACTTCTACAGGCTTGTACATAAAAAAATCTTTCTGATTTTTTTTATCTAGTTTTTTTCCCACTTGAATATTGGTATCTACGATATTTCGATATTCGATTATATTCAAATTAGAATCGGTAGCAATGGCAGGGATATTTTCATTGAATTTAAGGATATCTAACAAAAAAGATAGTTTTTCATTATCATTTTCTTTAAGAATAATATTAGATGCTTTGGCATAAAGTTGCACTTTCATATGCTCTTCCTTGCTCAAATTTTCAAAAATTTCGTTAGAAAGTTTTATCAATTTCGCTTTGTCCTGCGTAGCTTTAGCCCACTGTTTTACTTGATTTTCTTCTCTTTTGGCCAATTGATTGGCAATTATATTGGAATAAACTACTGTGGCTATAGCTAGTATACTTGAAATAACGATAACCGCAATTTCAAAAAAATTATTCTTTTTGAAAATTTTGGACAAATCCATCAACTATTTTCTTTACTATTTTCCCAATCCGAAGTTTTTTTAATCAAATCAGTCACCATTTGATTCATCATATCTTTTACAAAAGGATTTGCAGTAGCTCTTTGATAACTTTCAGACATTTGTATCAATGAACGAAAGAAAAAGGAATGCATTTCATCCGTTTGCATCGTATCTGTCCATAAATTTATAGACAAACTATTAGCTTCAACAGGGTCCCAAATAGACAAGTTAAATGCTTTACAATCTGTAAATTGGCTTCGCTCGCTATCGGTAGCCATCCATTTAATATCTGCAGGAATTTTGTGTTCGTTTAATCCTACTTTTAATTTTATTTCTGAATATTGCATATTATTTACTTTTTTATCTCTTTAGCTTTTTCTTTTGGTTTTTCTTTTGGCTTATCCGCTGGCAAATTGGAATTGCTTGATTCGTGAGGTCTTTCTTCTTTCCCCTTTGCTGGTGTTGTTTTTTTGGTATTGGTTTCTTCTACATCTCCCTCAAAACTTTCTTCATAATCATCATATTTTGTTTCAAAATCTTCGGTTTCGCGAGTATTGACATAAGTAGATTTATCTTCATCATACGTGCTCACGCCCCAGCCTTTGTATTTGGAACAATCTGTTTCTATAGTAATTAATTCTGGTGCAGGTTTTACAAAATCTTTATCTAGCGAAATTCCAACTTTTGGATCTTTGGTTATTTTTTGGAAAAATTTACCCCAAATCGGCAATGCCATTGATGCACCTTGCCCCAATCCCGTGCTTCTAAAACGAACCAATCTATCGTCGCAACCTACCCAAGCACCTGCAATCAAATCTGGTGTTAGTCCAATAAACCATCCGTCGGCATTGCTCTGTGTAGTTCCTGTTTTTCCACAAATAGTTCCTTCTAGTCCATACGTCCATCGCAATCTTCCCGCAGTACCACCTCCATCTACCACTCCTTTCATCATTTCTTGCATAATGTAGGCGCATTGAGGCCTCAAAACTTGTCTATAACTAGGATAATGTTCAAAAATTACATTTCCATTATTATCTTCAATTTTTGTAATAAATGTAGGTTTTGTATACAATCCTTCATTGGCAAATGCCGTATAAGCACCTATCATTTCATATACAGATATTTCGGGTGTTCCAAGACAAATTGAAGGATAAGGTGGTATTTTTGTATTGGTATCAATCCCCAAATTTCGCAATAAATCAATAACGGCTGTAGGCCCAACTTCATAAATCAAACGAGCCGAAACGGTATTCAA
>CAZUUI010000204.1:0-1474 GCA_964622955.1 uncultured Chitinophagaceae bacterium
AAAAATTGGAGAGCAAGGGTGCTGCTATGTTGTTGGGGGGAAGTGAGGATAGTATAAGGGTGCCGATTGGAACCGTTGTATAATTTGCAATTAAATGAGGTTGATATTTTTTTGATATTTTTCGGACAAGAAAGCCTTGTGAGAAGATTAGACAAATTCCTACCCATCCAAAAATTAAACCAACTGTTTTTTGAGAGGCATTAAATTTATTGTACATAAATACTGAAAAAAATTGGGTGAAAAAAGAAAAACCCAGAGTGTTCAAAAAAGTAATAGTAAATAAAATTCGTAGATTTGAATTGGTAAAAGCTTTATGTACATTAAGAAATCCTTTGAAAAAGGAAATTCGGGTAAATTGTTTTGTTTTTAAAGTTTCTTCAAAGAAAAAATGTACAAAAACAAAATTTAAAATTGCAAGTAATGTAGCTAGAATAAAAGGTGTAGACAAAGAAAACCAAGCTACAATACTTTTATCGGATAAAAAACCTCCAATTAATGGACCAAAAATAAATCCTAACGCAAATGCTATTCCTACTAGTGCAAAATTTTTAGGTTTGTCTTCAGATGAACTTACATCGCTAATCGAAGAAAATAAAACAGAGAGGCTTCCTCCAAAAAAGCCGGGTATTATTCTCGATAAAAAAAGAAGAAATAAGCTATTATAATTTAATGCAAAACCAAATAGTGCATATCCTATAGCGGTTCCTATAAGGGATATTTGAATTACTCTCTTTCGTCCAAAACGGTCGCTGAGTGCACCCAATATTGGAGCCCCAAAGAATTGCATAAAACTAAAGGACGCCATCAATAAGCAAAAAGTCCATCGTATCGTATTCTCATCGCCCAAATTTGAAAAATAGGATAAATTTTTTGTGTAGAACAAAGCAGGAATAATAGGTATGATAATTCCAACTCCAAGCATATCTAAAAATGCTGTAAGGAAAATACTTGTCAAAAAAGATCCTTTATGTTTCAAATTAACTTATTTAGGAATTACAATTTTAATGTTTTTTTCTCAAATGCCAATAAAAAAAAGAGTTGCTAATGTAGCAACTCTTTATATATACTGAAAATTAATTGTTTATTGAGCACAAGGAGGTTCACACAAACTTCCTTTGTCCATTTGAGTTTTTTTGAATTCAAATTTAGCAGGGGAACATATTCTCATGTAATCTCTATTCTCAATAATTTTTGCTTTTGTTGACCTAGGCTCTAAAGCTTTTATATCTTCACTCAAATAGAAATATTCAGGTTGTTTGTTTGAATAATCGATATAATATCCTCTTATACTGAAACTAGATTTATCACTTGGAATAGGGAAAGAAAATAGTTTTCCTTTTACATGTTTTCCGGATGCAATATAGCATTTGTCAACAATAACATAAGGCTTAATTTGGTCTGGTTTTACACCTACTAATTTTACTAAAACTTGTTTTTGAGTAATCGGCATTGGTTTTAATAGACCAAACATTTG
>CAZUUI010000204.1:1574-4013 GCA_964622955.1 uncultured Chitinophagaceae bacterium
ATAATATCATAGTTTTTTGTATAATCTTTGAATTCAAATTCAAAAGGTTCTTTGCTATTAGTTGAGAAGCAGTACTCAGGAACTTCAATTACAACACAATTTGTTGATTTAATAATTTTCTTACCTTCATTTTGGAAATTACCATTTGATAATTCAGGGCCTAACTCTGTAATTTTTCCACTGAAAGCAGGAGTATTAGTGTTAGTGTTTGCATTTGAATTGTTAACAGTTCCATTTGTTCCATTATTATTTGTTTTTCCATTTTGAGTAGAACCTTCTGCATTTTGTAATACTTCATCCATTAATTTAAACAAAACGCTAATTTCTGTTCTTCTATTTTTTGAACGACCTTCGGCAGTTGTATTGTCTCCCAATGGACTAGCAGTAGCAAAACCGCCATAAACGATATTTTTCTTATTTACCCCTTTGTCTACCAAATAATTATACACATTTAATGCTCTAAATTTTGATACAATTTTATTTAAAGATAAAGATCCTATGTTACATGTATAACCTTTTACATCTACATTGTATGTTTCAGAAGCTTTGATTACCAACACTATGGAGTCTAATTTCATCTTGTGAGCTTTTGTAAGCTCTGTTTTTCCAATTGCAAAGAAAATATTTTCTTTTAATGTGTTAACTTGAGAATTTATATTCTGAATCGTTAAGCAAAACAAGGTAATTAATAAGATGTTTTTTTTCATTTTTAATTTTTTTTATTATCAAAATGTTTTTTAGAATACTATAACTTTAAAATCAATTAAATAGTATTTAGCTTTAAAAATTTAGATGCAAATATAAAATTTATAACCTATGTCTATTATTTTATTATTAACAATATAGTGTTTCTATTGAGTCAGTATATTTAGCGTCAATGATTTTTCTTTTGATTTTTAGAGTAGGTGTAAGCTCTCCGCCCTCAATAGTCCACTCTTTAGCTAGCAATTTGAATTTTTTTATTTGTTCTACATGATTGAACTCTTTATTGTATTCTGCCAAAATTTTGTCTACTTTTTTGTTCACCCATTCGTTTTCAACCCAGCTGTCATTTCCAAAATCTATTGTTAAGCCCTTTAAACTAGCCCATTTTTCAAAATTGATTTTTGAAGGATGAATAAGTGCCGATACAAATTTTCTATCGTTACCAATCACAGCGATTTGTTCAATGTATTTGCTTTCTTTTACTTTGTTCTCAATTACCTGAGGTGCTACATATTTTCCGCCGCTCGTTTTGAATAGTTCTTTAGCTCGGTCTGTGATTTTGAGGAACTTACCGTCTATCAATTTTCCAATATCACCTGTATAAAACCATCCATCTTTTATCGCTTCATTCGTAGCCGTTTCATTTTTGTAATATCCCATCATTACATTTTCGCCTTTTACCAAAATTTCTCCTTCGTCAGCATTCATTCCTTCTCTATGCTCAAACTTTATTTCAGTATTGGGCAAAATTCTACCTACAGTTCCAAACTGGGAACCTTCTTTTGAAAAACGATTATATGCAATAACTGGTGATGTCTCGGTCAATCCATATCCTTCTCTAATTCTAATTCCTATAGCTTCAAAAAAATAACCCAATCGAGGCTGAAGTGCCGCCGCACCTGTTACAATACTGTCAATATTATTCCCCAAAGCTTCTCGCCATTTACTAAATATTAACTTATCTACAATATAATAAGAAAGTCCTTTGTTTCCTCTATATTTATTGGCTACATCGACAGCCCAATAGTAGAGTAGTTTTTTTACACCTGAAAATTCTTGACCTTTTGCAATCAAGCCTTCATAAATCTTCTCCAAAAGTCTAGGGACACAACTAAAAAAATGTGGTTTTACTTCTGCAATGTTTTCTTTCAATTTTTCCAAACTTTCGGCGTAATATACTTCTACCGAATTATGAAAATAAACATAAGTAACCACTCTTTCAAAAATATGACATAACGGCAAAAAACTCAACGTTCTACTTTCTTTATATATAGGCAAATCATTTACATTGTTAATATTAAAAATGATACTGTTATGATTGAGCATTACGCCTTTTGGATTTCCTGTAGTTCCAGAAGTATAAATTATTGTAGCTAAATCTTCGCCTTTAATTTTTTCACTAATTGGAACAATTGCATCGGGTGAAGTTTCATTTGCTTTTGACAAAAAATCCTCCACATGTTTGGCTCCTGGTATACGGTCAAAAGTATATATCTCTTTCAGGCTAGGTACATTGCCTTTGATTTCATTTATTTTCTTAAATATTATTTCATCGGAAACAAAAATAATCTTTGCTTCGCAATTATTTAAAATAAATTCAAAATCATTTTTACTACTAGTAGGATAGATTGGTACATTTACCAATCCCACTTGCATCATACCATTGTCGCAAAAATTCCACTCAGGTCTATTGTTGGACACCAATGCTACTTTGTCTCCTGGTTGCAAGCACGA
>CAZUUI010000205.1:0-3115 GCA_964622955.1 uncultured Chitinophagaceae bacterium
CAAAGGAATATGCTTCATCAAAGAATCAAGATTGGATTGGCTTTTATGCATATGATGACGTGTCTCCAATTGAGATAGACTGCGTTGGAATATATCCATATATAGTGCCAGAGGTTGTTGCAAAAAGAAGATGGGTGTATGGTCAAGCAGTAGGATCAGTTGAAAGAATTAATGAAACTTATAATGGAACTGCCTCAATTATAGATTATACATATGCTGACTATGGAGCAAATTATTCTTATCCAAATATTGGATCTTGGAAGCAGGGCGCAATTGATAATTTGATAACAACTTCAACCGCACTAACAACGCCACAATATACACTGCCAGAAATTTTTATCAATAAAGATGACTCTACATTCAGTAGTGATGACCCATTATCAGAATGCTATGATGCATGCCTAAGCATTCAGCCAGATCTATTAGATCCAGAAAATACAGAGCCTTGCAATTTCTTTTCGTTTGATCCATCTCAAGGCACTGGAGAACCGTTTTTAGTATCATATTTAAAGTTCAATACTCTTAGCCCAATATCAGAACAAACTCGTGGAGTATATGGTGTATTTAAGCAGACATCGTTTTCTGAATCAGAACAAACTTTAATACTTATAGAAAATAAATCAAGCCGTGACAGTTTACGTATTTATTCTTTAAATGATAAAGTTTATTATGTTTTCTTAAATAATGGAGATGAAACAGAACTAGCAAGTTTTGAATTTAATGTTAATGAGGTCTTTAGCGTTGGGTTTAATATAGATACCATTTCTTCTTATTTTGGAAACAGAATTGTTTCATTTTTTGGAAATAAGAGTTTGCTAAATACCTTTATTGGAAATGATAAAAATCTAGACACTCAGTTTTCAGGGTATATCTATAAGGTTGGATTCTCTACAGAGAGAAACATCAGGGATATATCTAGTGGATTTGCTTCAAACGGTATTGTTAATATCGATGCAGATATTGTTGGTCATACAGCAAGTTACACCTTAGTGTCATCCCTTGAGTATGGTAAGTATGAACTTAATGTTGCTATTTCTGGATATTGGGAAGACTATATTCCACTTTCATATTTTGGTAAATATAAAAAGACAAACTCTGGAACAGATAAGTACTCCTTAGATTTTTTACAATTTAACATTAACTATCCATCTCCAGCAAAGTTTAAGGCTGTAGAGGGTGTAACAGAAAATTGGACATACTTTGCTTTAAAGAATCAATTTTCAAATCAGTCATATGAGGTATTGGATAATTCACTTTATACTGGATACGGATCTTATGAAGACTTACAGAAAAATAGATCTATTCTTAATTATCAATATGATACTAGTAGGTCTTTTGTAAAATCTTATATAAGTTTTCAACTAATTTCTTCTGGGGCAAATAAACAATCAGACTCGTTTAATCACATTGAGCCAGCACTTAAAAAGAGTGTAATTGATTTAACTGAGTTTCCACTATGGCTAGATACTAAGTTTGAGGTAGTAAATGACACAATCATATATCCTCCAGAAGGTGTAGATTTTGAAAAATTGGCTATTGTCACTCACCTAGAGTTTGATGTACCAAACGTTTTAAATAAAACTGTTTTAGTAAAATCATTAGAGTATGCATCACAATCACTAAGTGAAAGAGGAAACAACTTTGTTGGAACAAAACTTGGCACAAGAATCTATCCATATAGAAAAGATGGAGTGTACTACTCAAGCAAAGCAAAAAATCCTTTTAGCATATATAAGAAAAGTTCTCCATACTTACATCTAACAAGGTATAGCGGAATACAGTTGCGTGGCGAGTATATTCATGGTCTTGATCGTGGTCTTAGTATTCCTATTAATCAAAATAAAACATTATCTTATGAAGTAAATGCCTTACAACTTGCAGTCAGATTTGATGAAGATTTTTTCCCAGTAACTCCACATATTATTTTTAAAGTAAAAACTAAAGACTCTATAATTTCATTCTTTATGGTAGCAAATAGCACTAAGGGAGACAGAGCAAAGATTTATGCAATTGACTCAAAGTCAGGAACTTATGCTAACGGTATATCTTATTACCTAAATGGAGAACTAGTTTCTGACCCAGTAATTAATTTAAAACAGTGGGCATTTCTTGGTTTTTCTTTTTCAAAATCACTCAACTTTAGTAACTACTCTGGATCACTAGATTTAAATGGACCAGTGTTATTTAATAACATATCTTATTATAAGACTACAAACTTAAAGCAAAAGCAAAGCGTATTTAGAAGACTATGGGATAACGTACTTCAGCAGTATTATGCTGGTCAGGTTGATCCAGAAATTTTCCCATGGCAAAAATGGGATGCTTCATATCTATGGCAAAATGTATTGATTGTAGCAACAACCACTTCTACTGGTGTAACACCACATGAGATCTACAGTTCTTATACTGGAACTAATAAGATAATTATTGATTCTGGCGGAGAGTTTATGTTTGAAACTGACAACATATCAGTATATAAAGATGTTTTATGGCAACAGCAGATCAGCACACCTGTCTAATCTGATATACTTGTAGTTATGGAAAACAAACAAAAAAAGAAGAAGCAACTGCCTAAAATGAAAGGGCAAGTAGGAGAGTCACGTGCAAAGATTATTGAAAAGCATTATGACTGGGGACTATATGTTTATAAGAAGGCTAATGGAAAGTGGTTTACAGATGGAACTGGGTCTGTCCTAAACATTGAGTCTATGAAGGGTGATATTGCTCAAATTGCAAAGTTGCGTGATGCAGCAAAGTATTATGGAGATGAGGGAGATGGAGAATGCATCTTTGTACCAGGATTAACTAGAATTTCAGAAGAAGAATATTCAGAGCAAAAGCAAAGACTTTCAGAAGGTTTGATCCCATCAATGAACGACCTTGGGGCATGGAAGGCTGCACAGGATACACACAATAAATACGGTAGTGAAGATTAATCTGAACTAATTCTGTACACAATATAGTCTAACTTTGGCTATAACGTAACATCCATATACCATATATCTAACCTATGGTATAATTATTTACTGATAGGTGGTAGACATGAGTTCAAACGAAAACGAATATATCATTCGTGCAAAGATAGATGCACCAGAACAAGATGATGACTTGTTTA
>CAZUUI010000205.1:3125-4006 GCA_964622955.1 uncultured Chitinophagaceae bacterium
ATCGACTAACTTTAAAAGAAAGACATCTAGAGTTGCTAAGGCTGAAGCATCAGAGTCATACATTGAAGACTCTAGAGCAGTTAGTTCTGGTTTAAACGGGGCAAAGTCAAAGGAAATTAATCCAGGACTTATCTACCGTAATGGCTATGGACTCTTTGACGTTATTACACCACCATGGAACCTTTATGAATTAGCAAACTATTACGATACATCATTTGCTAACCATGCTGCTATTGATGCAAAGGTAGAAAATATTGTAGGTCTTGGATATGATTTTGAGGTTTCCCCAAGAACAATGTTGAAGTTAGAATCTTCTTTAGATGAAGGTGCAACTGAACGTGCACGAAAGAGAATTGAAAGAGCAAAAATTGAAATGCGTGATTGGTTAGAATCATTAAATGATGATGACTCTTTTACAGCAACAATGGAAAAAGTTTATACAGATCTTCAAGCAACTGGAAATGGATACATTGAAGTTGGTCGAACAATAAATGGAGAAATTGGATATATTGGACACATTCCATCTACAACTATGCGTGTTCGTCGTTTGCGTGATGGCTTTGTTCAGGTAATTGGAAATAAGGTAGTTTATTTTAGAAACTTTGGTGGTACAAATCCAAACCCACTTGGAACAGATCCAAGACCAAATGAGATTATTCATTTTAAGTCATACTCACCTTTAAATACTTTCTATGGAGTTCCAGATATCTTATCTGCAATTAATGCATTACAGGGAGATGCTCTTGCATCACAATACAACATCGATTACTTTAGCAATAAGGCTGTTCCAAGATATGTTGTAACTCTTAAGGGTGCAAAGTTATCTGCTGAAGCAGAAGATAAGATGTTTAGATTCTTGCAGACAGGACTTAAGGGGCAAA
>CAZUUI010000206.1:0-3968 GCA_964622955.1 uncultured Chitinophagaceae bacterium
CTACGGAAGGCGTTAAGGGATTTGAAGATGTAAAACCCATGGTGATTGCAGGGATTTATCCTATTGATACCGATGATTTTGAAGATTTGAGAGATAGTTTGGACAAATTGCAACTTAATGATGCTTCTTTGGTTTTTGAACCAGAAACATCTATAGCCCTTGGATTTGGATTTCGTTGTGGATTTTTGGGATTGTTGCATTTGGAGATTATCAGTGAGCGTCTTGAACGAGAATTTGACCAGAATATAATCGTAACCGTGCCACAAGTAAGCTATCATTGTTATTTGACTCGCGATAAAGATGCGCAAATTTATTTGCACAATCCTTCGGAATTGCCTGATGTAACCACGATTGATAGGATAGAAGAACCTTGGATACGATCTCAAATCATCACAAAGCCAGAATATATAGGTAGTTTGATGAACTTGTGTATGGAAAAAAGAGGTGTATTGAAAAATCAAGTGTATTTGACCCCTACAAGAGTAGAGTTGCAATTTGAATTGCCTTTGGCGGAGATTGTTTTTGATTTTTATGACAAATTGAAGTCTATTTCAAAAGGGTATGCGTCTTTTGATTATGCCATTATTGGATATAGACCGGGCGATTTGGTAAAATTGGATATTAAACTCAATGGCGAAAATGTCGATGCCTTTTCATCGATGATTCATAGAGATAAAGCCTATGATTTTGGACGTAGATTGTGCGAAAAATTGAAAGATTTGATTCCAAAGCAGCAGTTTGTTATAGCTATACAAGCGGCAATAGGTATGAAAGTAATAGCTCGTGAAACGATTTCGGCAATGCGAAAAGATGTAACAGCCAAATGTTATGGAGGAGATATTTCTCGTAAACGAAAATTATTGGAAAAACAGAAAAAAGGTAAAAAGAAAATGCGTCAGTTTGGTAAGGTAGAAGTGCCACAAGAAGCCTTTTTAGCGGTATTGAAATTAAATGATTAAACAATAAAAAAATTATAAATATTATGTCTGACATAAATAGTGTAATAGAACAGTCAAAAGTAAAATTTGGAAAAGCTATAGAGCATTTGGAAAATGAACTATTGAAAGTAAGAGCTGGAAAAGCCAATCCTGCAATGCTCAACGGTGTAATGGTAGATGCTTATGGCAGTATGGGGCCTTTATCCGCGGTATGCAGTATTACGGTTCAGGATAGTAGAATGCTGGTATTGCAGCCGTGGGACAAATCACAGATTGGCCCTATAGAAAAAGCTATTATGCAAGCGAATATTGGACTTACGCCACAAAATGATGGACAAGTAATCCGTATTGCTGTACCACCATTGACTGAGGAGCGTAGAAAAGACCTAGTAAAACAAGCTAAAGCTGAAATAGAAAAAACTAAAGTTTCCGTTAGAAATATTCGCAGAGACAGCAATGAAGAATTGAAAAAGTTGAAAAAAGACGGTGTATCGGAAGATATGATAAAAGGCGGCGAGGATAAAGTACAAAAATTGACCGACGAGCATATAGCCAAAGCTGATAAAATGCTTGAAGCAAAAGAAAAAGAAATTATGGCTGTATAGGCTATTTCACATTTATAAATTTTAAAATCAAAAAATGAAAAACATTCAAACAATTTTAATTGCGGTATTGACCGTGGCAGTGGCTGTATTATTTTTCTTGCATTTCAAAGGAAATGGAAGTGGTCCAAAAGTGAATTTATCGGGCAATCCAAGTGCTATGGCAGCAGGTGATTTTGGAAAAATAGCTTTTATCAATACTGATACATTTTTTGCAAATTATACTAAATACAAAACGTTAGAAAAAGAAATTGAGGCACAACAAAAAGGTGCACAAGCGTCTTTGCAAGGAAAAATGAAAGCATTGGAGACTGAGTATATGCAATTGGTTCAGCAAGCACAAGCAGGTCAAATCAATCCTCAACAAGCTCAGGCAAAAGAACAAGCACTTGTGAAAAGAAAACAAGCATTGGAGGCTGAGAGTCAATCAATGATGAAATCTGTGGCTGATAAAGGTGCAAAAGCTAGCGAAGAGGTGCACAAAACATTTCAAGAATATTTTGATGAAAATAAAGGAAAATACAATTGCAACTTTGTAATGGGGTATCAAAAAGAAGGTATTGTGTATTATGTAGATCCAAAATTGGATATTACAAAACAAGTTTTGGAAGATTTGAATAAATAATACTAGTAAGTAACAGGTAAAAGATGTATAATTTACTTTCCAAAAATATAGTAGTATCATTTTTTATCACTTTGATAATAATAATATGTCTTGGAATCCAATTGTTTGGGATACAAGATGATCAAATAGCATTAAGTTCAAAAGTACCTTTAATTAATTTTTTTATTCAAACTTGGGGTATAACAGTATTTAAATTCAAGTTATTCTTTTATTTAATTAATATTTTAATTTCGTTTTACATAGCGTATCTTTTGGCAGATGTAAAGATTTCAAATATTTTTAGTTTTGTTCCATCCATAATTTATCTTATTCATATAAGTTTTGCAATAAAAACACAATTAAATATTGAGATTCTCTTTCAATTATTATTTTTAGGGTTTTCTACCCATTTTATTTCCTTAATGCTTAAAGAAAAAAAAACTGTCGATTATTTTTTTGCAAGTGGATTTTTATTAGGATTTTTGATGTTAATACATTTTTTTTATTTTGTATATCTTGTCAGTTATTTGATTATTATTTATAGGTTTCAAACAAGTGGAATTAAGGATTTGTTAGCATTTTTTTTAGGAATAGCTACTTCATTAATTTATATGTTGAGTTATTTATATCTTACAGATAATTTAAGCTATTTACTCCTTTCTAGTTCATTTCATAAAAGTGAGATTAATGTAATAAATAATTGGGTATCATTTATGTTTTGTTTTATTATACTCATTGAGTGGTTATCATTTTCACCAAAGATTAATGTATTAAATATATCAAATAGAAAATTGTATTTTTTCTTTTTGATAATGTTTTTTTCAACGATTGTTTTTACATTTATAAAAATGTTGGAAGGCCAAAATGATTTTTTAAATTTATCCTATTTTGGAGGAATTTATTTATCTTCATTTGTAATTACTATTAAATCAAAGAAAATTAACAATATTATACTAATTTTATTGTTATTAGGATTTTTAATTAATTTTGCAATACAATAATAAATTGAATTATGCTAAGTAAAGAACAAATTGCTCAAAGAATAGCTAAAGAATTGAGAGATGGAATGTATGTGAATTTAGGAATTGGAATTCCTACTTTGGTAGCCAATTATATTCCACAAGATATTGAAGTTGTTTTCCAAAGCGAAAATGGACTTTTGGGGATGGGACCTTTTCCTTTTGAAGGAGAAGAAGATGCCGATTTGATTAATGCAGGCAAACAAACGATTACAACATTGCCTGGTTCATCAATTTTTGATAGTGCTACCAGTTTTGGAATGATACGTTCACAAAAAGTAGATTTAACCGTATTAGGCGCAATGGAAGTGTCCGATACAGGCGATATTGCCAATTGGAAAATTCCAGGAAAAATGGTGAAAGGAATGGGTGGCGCTATGGATTTGGTAGCAAGTGCCAAAAATATAATTGTAGCTATGCAACATTGCAGCAAAGATGGCAAATCTAAATTATTAACGCAATGTTCATTGCCTTTGACAGGAATTCGTTGTGTACGAAAAATTGTTTCCGATTTGGCTGTATTGGAAATTACAGAGGCAGGTTTTGTACTATTGGAAAGAGCACCTGGAGTAAGTGTAGATTTTATAAAACAAAGTACAGAAGGCCGTTTGGTCGTTCAAGGCGAAATTCCAGAGATTGTATTTTAAAAAAATATAGTTTTGGCATAATAATTGATTAAAGAATTGTAGTTTAAAAAAAATTACAATTTTAGTAAATCATGAAATTAATCTCGAATAGCATTAAATTATTGTTTTTTGTAAGTTTACTTGGATGTACTAGCCTTTTTTCGCAAGTGAAAATTGGT
>CAZUUI010000207.1:0-3967 GCA_964622955.1 uncultured Chitinophagaceae bacterium
ACACCCGCAGTAGCGGCTACTTGTAATGGTTTTATAGGAAATTATTATGCAAGCAACGCACTTTCGGGAACCACATACACGGTGACAATGACAAACAATTCGTTTTCTTCTGCTACGATAGCTTTTGCAACTACCGATTTGGTTTTGAGTGGTGTGAGTGGTGTTTCGGTAACGAGTGTATCGCCTGCTTCACAAACTTTAAATTCAGGACAAACAGCGACAATTACTTATACCCTTTCGGGAACGCCTGCAAGTATAGGTACACTTACTGGAACGTGGACAAAACTCTCATTAAACTGTAGCAAATCAACGACAGTAACTTATAGACCACCAACAGTTAATTGTAATTCAATAACTACTACATCAAATAATTATACCTTGACAAATGGAAGTTCCTATACAGGTACAATTACCGTTCCTTATACTGGAGCCACAGCAGGAAGTTCGTATCCAGCCGAAACACTTTCACAAAATGGAATGACATTGACCAGAACGGCTGGAACTTATGCTACAGCTTCAGGAAATATTACGTATACTATATCTGGAACATACACAGGAGCAAGTAATGGATCAATGACTTTTACCTTTGATCAATGGGCTGGTGGATGTTCTGTGTTATTATTTGATGCAATTCGTCAAGCAATTGTAACAGGTGGAAATGCTGCGGATTTAACAAAATATGATGCAGCCGCTTTGAATGGCGTTGTTTCAATTACTGCAACTTCGTATAACGCTATTGCCAATATGAATGGTGCTGGTAGAATTCTTGCTACAGAAACATATATGGGAGGAGGAGTGTCCAATGGTGGATGTGGTGCTAATTCTACTTGGGCATATACCTCTGGTGCATTTGGAGGTGGAGGAGCTCCATATTTTACTGCAGGACGATATATTGTTGCTTTTTCAATTAAATCAAAGACTCCTTCGGTATTTTCGGGTTCTTCCAAAAATATATCAGGAGCTATTATGAAAATGTCAAGTACTGTAAATTCTGGATATACAGACTATACAGGTGCATTTCCGAGTGTTGCTATTAGCGATCAAACTAGATATTATTTTGTAATTAAAAGACCTTCGGGAATTATTCCAAGTACTCCTTTTATGGCTATATATATGCAAGATGCTAATAATGATATAATTGGAACAGGAAATGGTTCAGCAGGAACTATATATACAGGAAGTGGAAATACTAACTCTCCTTCAGGTTCTGGTGGTGTATCTACTAGTTTATTTTTCCAAGCTATTGAAGTTTCTACAAAACAATGGTAATAAATAAATGGAGCTTAAATTTTTGAATGATAAAATCAAGCTGTTTTTATCCAATTAATTTTCTTAATAAATGTTAATAAAATTAAAATAAGTAGCTAAATTTTTATTCAATTGGAATTAGTAATAGTTTGGCATAATTATTGTTAAAAGAATAATGTAGAATTAAAAATAAAATTATTAATTATAATTTTATAGTATATTTGAATGTTTGAAATTGAAAGAAAAGATGTTTTATGAGAGGATTAATTGCTTTATTTTTTTTATATATTTCTAGTTTTTTTAATAAACTAGAAAGTCAAGTAGGTATAGGTACCAAAACGCCTCATAGCAGTTCGGTATTAGATTTGACCTCTTCAAATAAGGGTTTTTTGCCTTCAAGAATAGCATTGACAGGTAGAAATGATGTGGCTACAATATCGAGTCCTGCATCTGGATTACTTATATATAATACCGCCACAGCAGGTACTGCCCCAAATAGTATTTCTCCTGGTTATTATTACTTTAATGGTACATCATGGGTATCAATAGCTACTAATACACCTGACGCCACCATTGAATTTAGTGTAAAATCAAACCCAAACACTGCAGGTACAACATTTATACCCAATACGCCACAAAGCAAAGATTATATATATGTAAGTACTATCGATGGAAGTCAATGGACATGGAATGGAACAGCTTATGTTTTATATATCGGTGCAAATACTCCTTGTTATCTTACTAATACTACTTCTGATGCTGGTAATAATAAAACCAGTGCAATATATAGAAATGGAAATTTAGGTTTAGGAATTTCGGTTCCTACTCAAAGGTTACATGTTGTAGGTACTACTAATAATGCTTATGATGGTCTTTTATTTCAACCGAATAATACAAGCCAGTCAATGAATATTGGTTATAGTGGTATCAATAGCACATTTCCTTTTTCTATTGCAAAATCATCATCTACAATTGGTACATTTGATGCTACTGGATTAACAATGAGCAAGGGATGGGTTTCAACAGCATATCCAGGTTCGGGCAATGAGTGGGATAATGGGCTTCGATTGACTAATGGAGTGCATGATTGGAGAATTTATCCTCAATTTTCAACAATGGGATTGAGAATTACAGGTGCAGGTGGCGTTACAGCTGTATGGGAATTTCAATATACAAATACTTCTTTTGCAAACCGATTTATGTCCCCATCTAGCACAGATCAAAAAGTTTTAGTAATTAATGGAATTACTACTCAAACACAGAATTTACAAGAATGGCAAATTAATGGTACGGCTAAATCAATTGTTACATCAGACGGAAGTATAGGTGTAGGAACCTCTAGTGCTACCGAAAAGGTAACCATAAATGGTGCTGTAAAAATTTCTAATGGTGGATATTCGGGGATAACAAATGGTGCAACAACTCCTGTCCCAAATGGAGGTTCTGGAACTATAGTTTTTAGTGGCTCTAATTTTTATGGTTGGAATGGATCTACTTGGAAACAGTTGGATAATTGATAAAAAAAATGAAAATAGACTAAATGAGTGTTTGTATAATTTTGAAAATCTAATTGTTTTAATTACTAATTTTTAAATCTTACGTTGTGATGAAAAAGTTGTTTTTTAGTTGTTTTTTATTTAGCCAAATTGCATATGGTCAAGTTGGAATAGGAACCAAAACACCACATAGTAGTGCAATGCTTGAGTTGTCTTCTAGTTCCAAAGGTTTTCTTCCTTCACGTATAGCGCTAACGGGTAAGACAGATGTAACCACTATAGCCAATCCTGCTACTGGATTATTGATTTACAATACAGCAACCGCAGGTACTTCGCCCAATAATGTTACACCTGGATATTATTATTTTGATGGAACTTCTTGGGTTGGTGTAATTGAAAATTCTCCTTTTTACTTAAACAATAGTACCGCTGACGCCGGAAATAACAAATCTAATTCGGTATATAGAAATGGAAATCTAGGGATTAATCAGTCTGTTCCAAAATTTGGAATTGATGTAAATAATTCACAAATCCGAACTTTAAATTCTTCAAACTCAAATCAAATATTACTTGATCCAGTAGACGCTGTAGGTCCAAAAATAAAATTTGGTACATTAACTGATTCTATTGCATTTATGGAAATAGGTGCTTATAATAGTGTAAACAATATCGACAATAAAGCTCGTGACTTTAAAGTTTTTAATAATACTAATGCGAATGCATTGGTTGTAAAATCATCAGGATATATAGGAATAGGAACCAACACGCCTTATTCCCAGTTTTCAAATACTTCTTCTACTATTCAAGGAACCAATAATATCAGTTCCTTAAACGGAGGCTTTACTTGGTCATCTCCTGGTAGTGGATTTTCAGGAAGTTTTTACGGTCAACAAACCAACTCAGGTGGTTTATTAGTAAAAGTAGCAGGAACTTCAGATTCTGTTTTTGCACTACAAGTTGGTCAGTCGGCTACACAAACGGGACTACCATTCCCAATTATCTCCGCTATGGCTAGTGGTCGTGTCGGTATAGGAGTTACAGCACCTATAGGAAGATTCATTGTAAATGATGTATCATATATTTCTAATATGCCATCAAGCACTGTAAATTTAATGGATAATTACACTTTTAGACCCTTATCTCGTTTTCAAACAACCAGTGGCGCCAATAATAATGCATTAAGTCATTACATGACAACCACAGCGGTAGGAACACAAGCGCAT
>CAZUUI010000208.1:0-3913 GCA_964622955.1 uncultured Chitinophagaceae bacterium
CAGGTACGTTGAAATTGGACCAAGCACAATATAGAGAGCTTGAAGCTTGTGCTAAGTTTGGTTCGGATTTGGATGCCGCTACAAAAGCAGTTTTGGACAAAGGGGTAAGAAACGTAGAAATTTTGAAACAGAATCTTGCTTCACCGCTTACTGTAGAAAAACAAATTGCTATTATTTATTTAGGAACTAATAATTTATTAAAAGAAATTCCTGTAAATAAAGTAAGAGCTTTCCAAGAAGATTTCTTCAATACATTGGAAAATTCTCATAAAGAATTATTGGATTCTTTGAGCAAAAAAGCATTGGATGAAGTAGCGCCTGCAATCGTAGAGGTAGCTAATCATGTGATGAAAAATTATATGAATTAATAAAAAAATAGTGTTGGAAGTATCTTTAATCATAATAGTTTAGAGATACTTCTAATTTATTAAATAAAACGTACATTTTAAATGGCAGCATTAAACGAAGTTAGAGATAGGATTAAGTCCGTAAAATCTACGCAACAGATTACCAAAGCAATGAAGTTGGTTTCGGCTAGTAAGCTAAAAAAAGCTACTAGTAGAATCACTTTGATGCGTCCGTATGCAGAAAAATTACAAGATGTATTGTCAAATATCATGCAGTCTACCGATTTGTCTGAATTGTCAATGGGATACAATGACGAAAGACCTATAAACAAAGTTTTGGTTGTAGCTTTTTCTTCAGATAGAGGTCTTTGCGGTGGTTTTAATTCTAATTTGATTAAAACGGCAAAGAAAGTTGTAGAAGAAAAATATGCGAATAAAGTAGGAAGAAAGAATATCACGGTATTGCCAATAGGTAAAAAAGTAGATGAAAATTTCAGAAGAACAGATATCGCAGTTAATAGTGATTTTTGGGATTTGTTTTATAATCTAAATTTTGAAGAGTCTTCTAAAATAGCACAATTCTTGATGAATGCATTCCTTTCAAAAGAGTATGATGTAATTGAAGTTGTGTATTCAAAATTCAAAAATGCAGCCGTTCAAGAGTTTTCAGTAGAACAATTTTTGCCAGTAGCAAAAGTTCAAAGTACTACTACCACTTCATCAAATGCAGATTATGTATTTGAACCAAATAAAATTGCGTTGTTGGAAGAATTGATTCCAAAGATTTTAAAAACGACATTCTTTAGATATTGTTTGGATAATAATGCTTCGGAACACGGTGCAAGAATGGTGGCAATGGATAGTGCTACAAATAATGCAGGTGATTTGATTAAGAAATTAGAAATTGAATATAACAAAGCACGTCAAGCAGCTATTACAAACCAAATTATGGAAATTGTAGGTGGCGCTGCGGCATTGGATGCGTAATAAATTCTAATTTTTAATAGATATTGAAAAGACCTTCTAATTTTTTAGAAGGTCTTTTTTATTTGAATTTATTTTTTAAGGCATATACTCAAAAGCTCCAATATCTATTCCACTTCCATTGGGTCTAGGATTTCCTTTGATATCTAAAATAAGTCCATTACTTTTTCCTGCATCGATACAAGGCGATGTGGCTTTTAGATTCAGATTTTCTTTATCTATGGTTGTACTTACAAATTGTGGATCTATATTGATTTTACAGTTTTGGAAGCTTGAATTGGTAAAACTGCTAAAGGATTTGTACAAGCAATTCTCAAAAGAATAAATCGTATTATCATTCAACGTACTTTCTACGTCCAGCACCACTTGCTCGCTTCCATTTCCATAAAAAATACAATTTTGGAATAGACAATTATCCAATTTATTTTGAAAATTCTGCTTTAGCGAATTGTCATAAAATTGATTGGATAGCACAAAAACCCCTTTGTCATCGGTACTTTGAGAGTTGTAAAACGTACAGTTTATAAAATTATATTTACCACCCAGCATCAACTGTGCGAGGTAGTCCGTAGAGGTATAAAACTCTGAATTAGTAGCTGTTATTTCGTTGTTCAAGCTCCTGATAGCCCAGTAGTAGGCATTTTTTATAGTTGTATTTTCTATCTCAAGGATTGAACGTGTGGCATTGGTCATCTGCGTATAGTCCGTCTTGTCTTGAAATCCTAGCCAAACCCCAAATGCACTTTCGTCAATTACGGCATATCGTATCGCATTTTTGGGACTGCTTCTATAATAGAGCAAGCCCAGCCACTGACCCGCTAGATGCTGATATTTGCTCTCCAGCCTCAATCCGCCCAATTCCACTTTTTGGTCTTTTTTGCCATCGATTACCAATTGGCCTTCCACCAAAATACCCGAACTGTTGTCAAAATAAACTTTGCAACCAGCCCCAATCGTCAGTTTTGCGCCTTTGGCTATATAAATTCCCGGCGTAATGCCATTCCCCGAAGTCTTATGCAGTACTACGTGGGGTTTGTCATTAGCCCAAATCGTGTTGGAAGAAATAATTTCGCCTTTGTGAAAATAGGCATCCAACCCAATCGTAAAAAGCACTACAGACTGTGTTTTGCCATTAATCTCTAAATTAATTTTGTCATCTACCACCAAAATCTGTTTTGCGGGGTCAATTTTTACTTTTACAAAAACCCAAACACTGTCATTCCCCTCAATCCGAATATTGGAAACATCATTGCCCGTATAGCCATCGATATTGAATTGATAAAACGAAGTATTGCCTTTTTCGAGCGATGCACGTGAAATAATTACGGGCGATTCCGAACGATTATAAATCTTGAACGAACGAGTAGCCGAGCCTATACTCTGAAAAACCGTATCAAAATATAAGGTATCGGTAGAAAATTCAAGATTGAAGAAAGGATTGCTATTGATAGTTTCCGTATTGCATCCCCAAAAAGACCAACCCAACCCAACGACAATAAGAAAAAGTAGTTTTTTCAATTTTTATTTTTTTAGTAAACGCAAATCTAATTGTTTTTATCCAAAAAAATCATTAAAAATGATTTATCGCATAACGGATTGTAATTCAATCTTTTTAATAAAGATTGAAACAATCCGTAGGCGGGATTAAATCCAACTAACGCCTTAATTTATTACTAAGTAATAATATAATGCGTAAATTGGATTTATTTTTACTTTCTTAATAAAATTTAGCAATCATCATACTTGTTATACAATTTTTTAAACTTTGGGCGCTTTAACGGGCCATCCACTTTACTTCGCTATCGCTACGTGCTCGTTTCTGTCCCTAGCGCAAAAAAATGTGTTATTTAAATTTCTATTATCTTTGTTCATATCAAATTTCAACTTTGCTTGTTTCTACCTTGTAAAAAAGCCTTAAGTATTATTAATTTTTATATTTTGGTCTCTGCTTAGCATAATAATTAACAGCACCTCTCCTTTTTCCCACCTGCGCAAGTGATAGTAGCGGTATCCTACGAAGCATCGCGTGCCGTTCAAGTATTCGTAATCGTTTTTGCAATAAATTTTAAAACGAAACGACTACATTGACGGCATTTTCAAAAGTAGATACAAGCGTATAGCACGGCCCTTTGGGTGCGCCCAAAAAAAAGATTGTGGATGAAAAATTATAGTTTATTTTTGTCTAATAAAAATAGAAAAATTATGGCTACGATAGCATTAAAAGGAAATGAAATACATACACAAGGCGAGTTGCCTGCAATAGGGGCTACTTTTGTAGCAGAAGGATTGGTAGCAAAGGATTTGAGCGAGGTATCTACGGAGGCGTTTAGAGGCAAAAAAGTGGTTTTGAATATTTTTCCGAGTATAGATACAGGTACTTGTGCAATGAGTGTACGCACGTTTAACCAAAAAGCGAGTGCTATGGAAAATACGCAAGTATTGTGTGTTTCGGTAGATTTGCCTTTTGCTATGAATCGTTTTTGTGGCGCAGAAGGTATAGAAAATGTAGCTACAATGTCTGCATTTAGAAGTTCGGCATTTGATTTTTTGAAAATGGTGGATGGTCCCTTGAAAGGATTATT
>CAZUUI010000209.1:0-3264 GCA_964622955.1 uncultured Chitinophagaceae bacterium
CTTTTGTGAGTCAAAAAATTATAAAACAATGAATTTTAAAATTTCTACAAGAATAGTAAGTAATATTTTTGCATTTATCATGCTTATCTTTGGTGTAATGCATTTATTGGGAACTGGACAGATGAGTTCAATTGTTCCGCTACCTTTTCAAAAGTTTTGGGTTGTTTTTACAGGATTAGCTCTGATAGGGTATGCCATATCGGTGTTTATCCAGCACAGATTGAGTATGTTGGCAGGTTATTTATTGGCATTAATGCTATTGATTATTGTTTTTTCGGTACATCTACCTACAATTCTAAGACGTGAGTTGTTTAGCGAATTAAGTGTACTTATGGCATTGAAAGACCTTGCGCTTGCTGCTGCTGCTATAGTTATCGCAAATCAAAAAAAGATTTAAATCTTATACCCAAATCCTTTAAGGATATCTTTTGTTTTTTGTACATAGTCCCCTTGTAGTACGATTTCAAAATCTTTGACCGTACCGCCTACGCCCAATTTTGTCTTTAATTTTTTGGATAAATCCTCCAAATCTTCAAGTTTTCCTTGAAAATTATTGACGATAGTTACCTTTTTTCCAGCTCTATTCTTCGTGTCAAGAATTACTTTCAACTTTTGCTTGTCTATACTCAATGTTTCGGTATCATCTTCTTCAAAGATATATTCAAAATCTTTATTGGTAGAATAGACCACATTGCGGATGTCATTTTTTTTACTCATAATTATTTCTCTAGAAAATTCATAACTTTTTCCTTCAACTGAAAATAGGCAAATTCTATATCATCATTGATGATTTTGTGATCAAAGAAATTTTCGAATTTCATTTCGTCTTTTGCCTTATTGATTCTTGTTTGGATTTTTTCTTCTGTTTCGGTTTTACGGCCTCGGAGTCTTTTTTCCAATGTCTCAAAATTGGGTGGCGCAATGAATATAGACAAAATATCTTGGCACAATAATTTTTTGATTTTTAATGCACCCATAATGTCTATATCAAAAACAGCCACTTGGTTTTTCTTCCAAATTTTTTCTACCTCACTTTTGAGTGTACCGTATTTAGTGCCATTATACACTTCTTCCCATTCTAGGAAGTCTTCATTTTTTATTTTTTCTTCAAATGAATTACTGTCTATAAAAAAATAATCCTTGCCATCTTCTTCGCTTATCCTAGGCGAGCGTGTAGTAGCCGAAACCGAAAATTTAAAATTGGGAAATTCATCCAAAAGCATTTTCACCAAAGTTGTTTTGCCTGCGCCCGATGGAGCTGTGACCAAGATAGATTTATTTTTCATAAAATCATATTTTATTAGACGAGTTATGTACCGCAAATTTAATAAAAAATACTTGAATGTACTTCGTTTTTATAGTCAATTTTCTATAGATCTCTTTTTGAAATCCAAAAATTATTGATTCCTTCGCCTATGATCAATTGAATTTTTTCTTCTTGCACCAATTCCAAAATAGCCAAAAAATGATAAATAGCGTGGAGTCTATTTTCAATATCATCAAACAATCGCTCAAAGTCCACTTTTTCTTTTTCGCCCAATTTGTTCAGAATCAACTCTTTTTCAATAGCGATATCATACGAAATTTTATTAATTTGATGATGAACCGTATCCTCTTGAGCGCGTTTTTTTTCTAGCAAATTCTGAAATACTCGCATCAATTTTGTAATGGTTATATGCTCCATCTCAAAATCGGTTTCATACAACTTTGCTATCTTTTCTATCTCCGCTTTGGCCGAAGGGCGACGCATTTTATGAAGCTGTTCTAGCTCCATCTCGTGCAGTTTTTCGCTAAATTCTTTATATTGCTTATACTCAATGATTTTTTGAACCAACTCCTCCCTCGGGTCTATCTCATTGCCTTCTTCATCCAGTTTTTTTCGTGGAAGGAGCATTTGCGCTTTAATCTTCATCAAGGTAGCGGCTACAAGGATAAATTCGCTCGCCAGCTCTATATTCATCTGTTTCATCTGATGAATATACGTCAGAAAATCCTCTGTAATTTTCGTAATAGGAATATCATAAATATCCAATTCATCACGCTGGATAAAAAACAATAGCAAGTCAAAAGGCCCGTGAAATTGCGGTAATGCTATTTCAAAGGTCTGATTTTCAGTCTGAGGCATCTAATTCGTTCAAAAATACAAAAATAGGCATTTGAAAATTAAAATGAATCTAAAAAGAAATAATTTTGGGCGCACCTCCGGCCGGGCTATTCAGGGCTTCGCTTCGCTACGGTGCTATGCACCAAGCCCTTACTATCCCTTGCGCATTGCTAGTTCTTTATGAAAAGTTTTCCGAAATGACGTCATCCTCGAAAATTTTTTTCTCAGCAATCTTTATCTAAAATACATTTGTTAATAAAAAAATTTATCGGGGATCTCTGAAATAAATACTCATTAACAAGTGAAAAGTTATTAGTTAAAATAAGTCATAAATTAATTTTAATAGCCAATATAATTAGTTAATAAATTATTGATAGATAAAATCTATCGATTCAATAGATAGAATTCATCAAATTAATGATTAAAATAGCCGTATCTTTGCAGTATCAAAAAATTAATTATTTAACAATTATAAAAATTAAAAACTATGTCATTTGTAGGTAAAAAATTCCCTAATGTATCCGTAAAAGCAATCGACGAAATGGGCGATGCGTTCGAAATGAATTTGCTAGAAAAAGCAGTTAATGAAAAGAAAAAAGTGCTTTTGTTTTGGTATCCAAAAGATTTCACATTTGTATGTCCTACAGAGCTTCACGCTTTCCAAGAAGCTTCTGCCGAATTTGCAAAAAGAAATACTATTATCGTAGGGGCATCTTGTGATACTGCCGAAGTACATTTTGCTTGGTTGAATACTCCAAAAGCAAACGGTGGAATTGAAGGTGTTAAATATCCATTGATAGCAGATTCTAATAGAAACCTTTCTAATATCTTGGATATTTTGGATGGCGAATATACCGATAACGAAAATTATTTGATAGCGGGCGATAATGTATCGTACAGAGCTACTTATATCATTGATGAAGAAGGAACTATCGTTCACGAAAGCATCAATCACATGCCAATTGGACGTAATGTAAACGAGTATTTGAGAATTATCGATGCATATACACACGTACAAACACACGGTGAGGTTTGCCCTGCAAACTGGGAACAAGGAAAAGAAGCTATGAACGCCAATCGTGATGGTGTAGCTAGCTATTTGTCAAAACACTAAAAAAAAAATAGATTATGTTTATCGAATTAGAAAAAGATAATTTGGC
>CAZUUI010000209.1:3274-3867 GCA_964622955.1 uncultured Chitinophagaceae bacterium
TGGTGAAGGTTTTCCTGCCAAATGGGGGCAAGGAAAAGATGCTATGAATGCCAAACGTGACGGTGTGGCTAGCTATTTTTCAAAACACTAAAAATTTAGGATATGTTTATCGAATTAGAAAAAGATAATTTGGCTGAAATATTGCAAGAAAATCCAAACGTATTTGTGCAGTTTTCTGCAGGATGGTGTGGCAATTGCAAAATAATGAAACCAAAATTCAAGCGTTTTTCGGAAGAAGATACAAATGCTACATTTGTGCTTGTAGATGCCGAGAATTTTCCAGAATCTAGAAAATTAGCAAAAGTAGATAATTTGCCTACATTTGCCAAATTTGTAAATGGAGAATTGAAAGGACAAGTTCAAACCAATAAAGCGGACACATTAAAAGAGTTTTTGTATGTGACTGCCGGTAATTAAGCATTTGGTCAATTTTGCAGAGCAAAATGATATTGATTTCATTAATGAAACCATTGAAACTTTGGAAAATTTGATAGAATTAGAATCCTTAAAAGATGAAGAACTGGATGTAATTGGTGAACTCTTATCCAATATGAGTGGCGCAGTAGCTGTTCATGAAATGATACGCAGTGGCA
>CAZUUI010000210.1:0-3859 GCA_964622955.1 uncultured Chitinophagaceae bacterium
ATGCTATTCAAGTAGGTTTAGAAGAGTATATGGCAATGTTGTTTACAAAATCAAATTCTTTAACCCAGCTTGAAAGATATGAGGAATCATTTACTTTACTTTCAAAATGTCTAACGTTTTATCTTGATTGTAATGATAATGAAATGATCGTAAAGATATTAGGGGCAATTTCAAATATCTTTATTAGATTGGAGTTAGTTTCTCAAGCGATATATTTGCTAAGTTATATTTTAGAAAATTACGCATTTGTTAATAATAGAGAATTAATTTTAGTAGCAAAAGCTAATTTAATTCAAATATATTTCAGTGAATTTGAAAAGAATCCATTTTGTATTGAAGAGATAGATGAGATTTTAGATGCATATGAAATTAAGGAACAAACTAGTTCTCATGCTTTTTTAATTATATCACTATCAAAAAGTTTGTTTTATGAACAAAAGGGAGATTATGAAAAAACAATTCAAGAAATTAAAAAAGTAATTCATAGCGCGGACAAAATTGGTTCTAATTGCATTTTAATTGATTCATATTACACTTTAGGTAGGGTTTATAAGAAAATTAATAAAAAGGTAGAAATGGAAAGGGCATATTCAACTGCTATTTTTTATTCAGATCAAATAGGATTAAAAAAGGTTTATATAAATATATACGAAGATTTATATGAGTATTACTCAAGCAAAGGCTTGTACAAAAAAGCACTTGAATCTTTAGAGAAGTTTAATCAATATACTATAAATTATGATGAAATTAGAAGAAGAGTTAGTTCAATATCGAAGCAAATAGGGTTTTCATTAGAATTCAATATAGATAAAGAAGTATTAACCTCATTAAATCAAAATTTAGACTTTGAACATAAAATTCATATAATTATAAATGATTTAAAAGGAATAGAACACACCTTAAATATTAATGACATTATTTTTGCACAAAAAAGAATTGATATCTTAAAAATACAAGTAGCTATTGGTAAGCCTATATACTCAAAAATGTCTTTTAAAGATTTTGTAAATAAAATAGAAAGTTATAATTCTTTTTATAAATTATTTTTTGAGACTAATGTTAGAAATCAACTTGTAAACTTGTTTTGGTTGTCAAAAATGGATATGGTTAAAAAAGTAATCTATTTAAAATCTATTGACAATTTGTTTGAGATAAATATATCTAAAAGACAATATCCTTTGTTAAAAAAACGTCTACTTCAGTATAATTTATCTATAAAATAATGAGTCAAGAACTTAATAAATATACAAATTTTCATAATCAAATTTTATCAATGAACAATCATGATGAAATTGTATCCTATTATATTGAATATAGAAATTATCTAATATCAAATAATCCCGAAAGAGCTTTGTTCATTATAAAAGAAGGATATTACAAGTATGAAAAATTTAATAATCAGTTTTATAAACACAAAATTTTAATTGTTTGGGCAAGTACTTTGATTATCTTAGAAAGATTCAATGAAGCACTTGAAAAAAGTTTAATTTGTCTGAAGTATTTTCTAAAACAAAATGATAATAATTTTATATCCACAATTATTGGAAATATGGCATCTATTTTTTATAGGTTGGAAATGTATAACTATGCGCTATATCTATGGAAAATAGTTCAAACAAAATATACTAATATTCAAGATAATTATTCCGTCAATTTGTTGATAAATAATATGTCTATGGTCAAGATGAATTTTTTTCATAATACTGATTTTGGAATAGAAGCAATTGATGATATGATTAGATATTATGAAAATAAGAAAATTATAAATAGAAAAGATTTATTGATACTTTTTTTTGCAAGTCATAATAAAGCTAGATATTATAACCTAAAAAATGATAATTTAAAAGCAATAGAAATACTAGAAAAACTTCTAATTGATTATGAAAAAAATGATTTTTTAGCTCAAAAAATCGATGTGTATTTTGAATTAGGCGTGTTGTATAAAAAAATAAACAATGAGGATAAAATGATTTTTTGTTTTAAAAGTTTAATTAGTATTGGTGAAGAGTTAAGTCTAAAATTATTGTTTTCTAATGTGTATAACGAATTGTACAATTTTTATAAAGCTAAAAATGATTATAAAAAAGCTTTTAATTGTCTTAAGAAATACAATTATTATAGAAGTATAGAGATTGAATTAAAAAGAAAAGTGAATTTATCGATAAACGAAATGGGGATTGATAATAGATATTTTGCAGAATCTAATATAGTCAATATTTTTAATAATGATAATTTAGAAACAGAAAAATTTATTTTTATAGAAAATCTTAATGGAGAAATTGTAAAATTTGAAGCTATGGACATTATTTATGTTCAAAATAAAGATAGTAAGGTAAAAGTATATTTAGCTAATAGAGACTGTATTTGTATTAAAGGGCTTTATAAAGATTTTATTAATCAGTTATTGTCTCTATTTCCCAATTCTAATATTTTTTTTGAAGCAAATGCTAGAGATACCATTTTTAATCTTTTTTGGATTTCTAAAATTTCTATTGAAAATAAAATAGTATATTTAAGACCATATCATAGTGAAATTCCTATTTCTCTAAGTAAAAGAAAATGGCTAGAATTTAAAAATCTTTTAAAGATATAATTTGGCTTTTGCCACTCAATCCCATTTTTTGCCCGTTCATGTCTTTTTTTGGTTCTTTTTGAAAAAATAGGTATAAAAATTGATGTTATTTTAGTTAAAAAAAACTAAATTGATTCAATCCTATATTGTTGTGTTTTTTGATTTTTTAGATATTAGGCTTATAGAAAAGTTAGTATACAACTTTATCAAAAATGTTTTATTGTCTAAGCTGAAAATTAGTATGCACACAACCACAAATGTGTTAAAATTTGTAAACAAAATCCCGTTTAGTTTATTTTTTTGCCCGTTTAATATTTTTTTTAGCTACGATATACCTGTTTTGGACTTTTTATTGATGTATGCCAAAGTAAAAATATTTGATATGAAAAATAGCATTATTACAATTTTAATTCTTGTTTTGGGATTTAATACTTTGACTGCTCAACTTAAAGTGGGTAATAATCCAACCTCCATCAACTCAAAATCTAATTTAGAAATAGAGGCATTTAATGGAATAAAATCCATATTTGTGAAGGACTCTGGAAATGTAGGCATAGGTACATTGTCTCCAAATATTAATGCACAATTAGAAATCAATTCCAATAATAAAGGCTTGCTTTTACCTAGAGTAGCTTTAATAGCAACAAACAATCCCGCACCATTATCTGCACACGTAGCAGGAATGGTTGTATACAACACTGCTACTTCAAGCACGGCAGGGACTGCTGTTTCACCAGGTTTTTATACAAATGATGGAATTAAATGGAACAAAATGATTACTTCTGCTGGATTTATTCCTTTTGTAGTTGCTTCTGCTTCTTCAAATACTGCGTATACCCTTAACGATGCTAGTGGTTCTAGTAAATGTAGGTTGTCAATTATAAATTTAAATGACGGAAATTATAATAATTCAAATTATGAATACATTGTAAATTCATCAGGGACATATAATTTAGCTATAACAATTGGATATCTTTTAAATAATAATAGTGGATTCAATTCTTTTACGGTTTTTGCAGTTCATGCAAACTCTTCTGGAGCTATTCTAAAAATGATGAGACTTCAAGGTGCTGGTAATATTGTATATTCGGGGAGTCAATCTTCTGCTAATTATTTGTCTGGAAGTGCTGTTTTTAGGACGAATATAGGAGATAAGTTGTATTTTTCAACTATACCATGTAATGGTTGTGTAGGTTAATATACAATTACAGATATTCAAGGTGTTTTTCAAAAAATTTCTGAATAAAAAATAATAAAATAAAAAATAATAAAATAAAAAATAATAAA
>CAZUUI010000211.1:0-3857 GCA_964622955.1 uncultured Chitinophagaceae bacterium
ATATTAATGCATCTTCTCCACCTGGATACTCAGGCATTCTCTCTACAAAAGAATAAATATCTATTTCCTTTTTAGTGCTTTTATCATTCTTTACTTCAATTTTTGTAGAGTCTTCATATTCTTGTGCTTGAAGCTGAATACTTGCTAATATAATGGTTGCAGTTAGTATTGTTTTTTTCATAATAATATTGTTTTGTTTTAAAATAATGATGTAAATATAGTATAGATATTTATTTTAGAATTTTAAAAAAAATTGATTAGGCAGGAAAATCGCAGTAATTTCTTGGTGTTTCGTACAATCTTACTTTTATTTCGAATTCGGGTTCAATACGTTTTCGGATTTTGGTATAAATAACCTTGGCGATATTCTCTACCGTAGGAATGAGTTCTTTAAATTCGTCGGTATCTAAATTGAGATTTCTATGATCAAAAGGATCGGTTACTTCTTCTTTTATGATTTTTTTTAATGCGGCTACATCATATACAAATCCTGTTATTGGATCTATATTGCCTGTTACTTTCAAATGAAGATCATAATTGTGTCCATGAAAATGGGGATACGAACATTTTCCAAAAACTTCAAGATTTTTTGCATCATCCCACGTGTCCAAATAGAGCCTGTGTGCCGAATTAAATGTTTCCTTGCGGATGATAGAAGCCTTCATTTATCTGATTTTAGGATTTAATAAGAATATTTAATTATTTTTAAAACAAAAAAACTTGGAGTATCGTTTCAATGCTTGTACTTTTGCATTCAAAAATATTAAAAACTTTTTATATGCGTATTACAAAAAAGTTGTTTTGTCTATTTTTTCTTTTCGCAGGACTTCAAATTGGCTATAGCCAAGAAGCCACCGCTACCCTTACGCCTACCCAAATTATGATTGGCGACCATTTGGAACTTGAAGTAAAAGTAAAAACGCCTCCCAACAGCACATTGATTTTTCCAAAAATTGATGATGAGCATCTGGGAAATTTTCGTGTAGTAGAAAAACTGAAAACCGACACGTTGTATTCGGGCTCCCAATCCATCATTCAATTAAAATATATCGTTACGTGCTTTGAAGATAGTACACAGCTATTCCCCGCCCTTAAATTTTCGCAAGGCATAGGCGATTCATTTGCCACACAGCCCATTGCTATTCAAGTATCTAGCCCCAATATTGATAGTACAAAAGATGTAAAACCTATCAAAACGATTGTACAAATCCCCCTTTCAAAAGAAGAAATTTTTAGTTATTTATTCGTCAGTTTTATCCTTTTAGGATTCGTAATCTTGCTATATTGGCTTTATGTGCGTTTTATTAGAAAAGAAGCCCTTTTTGATAGAGAAAAAGGCAATGAACCGCCTCACGTAGTGGCACTTACAGCCCTCAAAGACACCGAAGCGCTACAATTATGGCAAAAAGGAAATGTAAAGGCATATTATGATAGTATTTCGGACATTATTCGAACCTATTTAGAGAAACGATTTGGGCTCAAGGCTTTGGAGCAAACGACGCCACAAATTCTCAAGGGTCTTGAAAAATTAGAATTGCCCGAAGAAATTTTTAATTCTATTAAAGAAATGCTTTCGCTTGCCGATTTAGCCAAATTTGCCAAAGAAAATCCACTTGCCGAAACCAACGAGCAATATTTAAAATTTGCCTACGAATTTGTTCAAAAAACACAAAGCGTATACGATAGCAACAAGCGTGCCGATGCATCGCTCGTGAAAAAATTCTATGCTCAAAATGAATACAGACTTCGTCCACAAGCCATAAATCAGGCTTCCTTCAAAATCTTAGTTATAGGCATTAGCATTGCATTATTGACACTTTCTGTAGCCATAATGCTTGCCTATTTTGTGCCTATAGCCCTACTATTGTCTTTTATTGCTGATAAACCTATCTTGTTTTTTAGTATTTTCATCATATTGGGTGCGGCTATTTCGCTCTTTGTTTTATTCATCATTCGCAGCAAACAGTCGGCTTATTTATTGATTTTTGACCACGATGCCATTTTTATCAAAACCAATCAAAAACGAATGAAATGGATGTTTAGCGAAATTATGGAAACCAAAATAGACAAAAAAGGGAATTTTATGCTTAAAAATAAATACAACGAGTGGCATACCATTCCTAAATATATGGAATTTTTTGAAGAAATAAAAGAACGTACCGAAGACGCTATTTTTTTAGAACAAAGTAAATAAAAAAGATATGATATTGTTTCAAATTTCTTTTGCACAACCGTGGGCTTTTGCTCTTTTGATAGTTCCAGTAATTATGGGGCTTTATGAATATTTTTTTAGCAAAAAACATCAAACGTTTATGCTTTTTTCTACCACAGCGGTAGCTCAAAAGACCTTTAAAACTCGTTTGAGAACATTGCTGCCCATCTTGCCTATCCTTTCTAGTATTTTCCTTGTTAGGGCGAGTGCGCGCCCACAATCCGATATGAGCAAAGAAAACTCGTATACCAACGGAATTGATATTGTAATGGCCTTAGATGTGAGTACAAGTATGCTGGAGCAAGATTTCAAACCCAATAGACTCAATGCAGCCAAAAATGTAGCGTCGGAGTTTATCGCAAAGCGTCCAAATGACCGTATTGGACTAGTCGTTTTTGCGGGAGAAAGTTTTACACAATGTCCGCCAACAATAGATCATAATATCCTCCAAAAACAACTCAAAGAAGTGCGTGAAGGCATCTTGGAAGATGGCACGGCTATTGGAATGGGGCTAGCGACTTCGGTACGTGCTCTCAAAAACAGTCAAGTAAAAAGCAAAGTGATTATTTTGCTAACCGATGGGGTAAATACCGCAGGAACCATTGACCCTATGACCTCGATAGAAATAGCTAAAGCGCTTAAAACCAAAGTATATTGTATAGGAGTAGGAACGCCACGAGGCAATATTCTAGGAATAGACGAGCCCTTGATGCGAAAAATAGCCTCTACAACGGGTGGTTTGTATTTCCGTGCGGGAAACAATCAACGACTTTCTGAAATTTATGAAGAAATCAATCAGTTAGAAACCGTTGAAATTGAAGTAAATTCATTGCACCGCAAAACCGAAGAATTCTTGCCTTGGGCAATTATTGCAGGAATTTTTATGTTGTTATATTTTGTATTGCGATACAGCTGGCTGAGAAGTCTGCATTAAATAATAGATTTTTACAAATATTCCATTTACTAGAATTATTAAACATTAAATTATTTTTTTTCTGGAAAATTAATTGGAATATTAAAATTAATTGATATTTTTTGAGAACTAAATGATGGAACATCGTGAGAGTCCAAACCCGTATACTGAAACATAACATTTACATAACTACCTAAACATAATCCCATTTCTAGATACAATTTTAACTTATTTTCATACTTTGTAATTTCATACATCAAAGATAACCTTGCTGAAAGAATAAAAAAATTTGATTCTAAAATAATTTTTGGAACAAAAATATTTCTACTAGGGTTCATTTCAAGTCCAGTTTTACTAGTAATATGAAATAGAGAAATCTTGTCATTTGTCTTTAACCTATAACCATATCCTATTCCGAATTCTACTCTATTATTTATACTTAAATTATACCCACCGTAAGGAAAAATACTATTTGTTAATTTAATATCTTGTATATCAGCTAAACATAACTTACAACTTAAGAATAAAGTTAAAAAAAATAAGAATTTCATTTTCATAATTAATATTTTGTGAATTTTTTCAAATGCTTCAAATATTCAGTTTCAATAGCCGAATATACCTTGTTTTTTTGTAATTCGATTCCTTCCTCGTTATCTTCTTCAGGAGCCACTTCGGGTAAAAATATCAATTTGACTTTTCCCGGCGAAATAAGCCATACGTTGCGACTCCACA
>CAZUUI010000212.1:0-3849 GCA_964622955.1 uncultured Chitinophagaceae bacterium
TGAATATATATTTTCGTGGATTTTTGTTGAAATTTTGGGATTTCAAATTCAATTTACGGACAATATTGAAGCGTTTCATATAGATTCGACTTCTTTGAAAATTGAGTATAATTACACAAGGTCATCAGATGCGATTTTTTTTCCGTGTCATCAAATTCTTTTTGAAAATGATATTCATATTCAAGAGATTGAACAAATTGAGATAGAAAATTTCACGGCTCTTTTTAGACCACAAGAATTTTACGAATCCTATAATTACGATTTATTTGCTTCGGCTTTTTATCTAATTTCCCGATACGAAGAATATCTACCTTGTATCAAAGATATTCATGACCGATACTTGCCCGAACAGAGCGTTGCCTTTCGTTTTCAATTCCTTGAATACGCTATGGTCAATCGTTATATTTATGCAATTCAAAAACAAATTAGCACATATTATTCTCATTTCACACCAAAAAAAATTCAAGCTCAATCGCTCTTCAGCATTGATATAGACCATGCTTTCTATGCAAAAAATGTTAGTTTGGAAAAATTTCTTAAGCGCAATATTCTCAATCTATTTCAATCGGAAGAAAAAGACAAATACGATACGTACGATTATATTTATCTAAAGTTGCACGAAGCTAAAATTGACCATAAAACCTTTATGCTATGCCCCGAAAAGCCCGATAAAAATGACCATTTCAATAAAAGAGAAGATAAATCATTTTTAGAATTATTAAAATTATTGAATCATAAAACAGACTTAAATATCCATCCTTCATACAATTCAATAAATCATAAAAATTTAATTGAAGAAGAAAAAAAATGGCTGGAAAATAAATTAAACAAAAAAATTGAAAGAAATCGTTTTCATTTTTTGCGATTTGACATAGAAACAAGCTATGCTACTATTCTTTTAAAAAATGGAATTAAAGAAGATTTTTCAATGGCTTATGGCAATTACAGCGGATTTAGAACATCTACATCGCTTCCATTTTACTTCTTTGACTTACAAAAAAATAAAAAAACTACACTTAAAATATTTACAACATGTTTTATGGATTCTACTTTTGAATATTATTCATCCGAAATGAATTCAAAATATGAATATGCCAAGGTGAAATGCAATGCACTACTACAAGAAATCAATGAATATGGAGGAATATTCATCCCCATATTCCATAACGATTTATTGGCAAAAGATGAATGGAAAGCTCTTTTTGAAAATGCTATAAAATCTGCCCCATGAAAATTCTAAAAAGAAATGAAATAGACACTGAAAAATGGAATCTTTCGGTTCAAAAACTTGAATTGAGTCCCTATTTATATAGCATTTATTTAGATGCTACTACATCAAAATCATGGAAGGCTTTGGTATGGGGAGATTATGAAAAAGTTTTACCTTTTTATTCACAAAAAAAATGGGAATTAATTCCATATGTTTTTATGCCTCCTTTTTTACAACAAATTGATACTTCAAAATTAACCGAAACACAAATAAAAGAAGCGTATCATTTTTTTAAAAAGAACTTTATAAAAACAGATTTACGAACCTCTACCCCACTAATTTCTAGTGCATCTGTAAAATACAATTATGAATTATCGTTAGATAAAACGTATGATGAAATTTATAGCAATTACAACAGTTTATTAAGAAAAAATTTATCAAAATTTAAAGAAATTTCAATAGAAAAAACAGATTTTGAATTAGAATATTTGCAATATTATTTTGATAATACTTTTTTTGATCAGGCAATCAAAAATAATCGAAATTTTTTATTTAATTTTTTAATGCAATTAGGCGATTCTGCTCAATATTACAAGGCAACTTACGAAGGGGAAATAATAGCTATATTGATTACCTATAAAAGCTATGAAAGAGAGTTTTTAATTATGCCTATTTCAACGGATATTGGCAAAAAATATCAAGCAATGTCTTTTTTAATAGATTTTGTCATTCAAAATTCAACGAGTAAAACAATTGATTTTGAAGGATCTAATATTCCTAATATAGCAAAATTTTACGAACAATTTGGTGCTTCAAAAACGATGTATTACTCAAACTCCTTCAAAATTTTCTAAAATATTCTTAAATACTCCATTTACTGACTTCATTTTAAAAAAATGTGATTATTTTTGTGTTTTATATCAATTTTTTAAAGCACAATGATAAAAGTAACTTTTCCCGACGGGAACGTAAAAGAGTATAGCAAAGGTATTTCCCCATTGGAAATAGCCAAAAGTATCAGCCATGGATTGGCATCCAAAATATTGGTTGCAAGTATTAATGACAAGGTATGGGATTTGGAAAGACCCTTGACCGAAGACTGCGCTATAAAACTTTTTACCTGGGACGATAGAGAGGGAAAAGAAACCTACTGGCATAGCTCGGCACACTTGATGGCAGAGGCTTTGGAAGAATTATATCCCGAAACTAAATTTGGTATTGGGCCACCCATCGAAGCGGGTTTTTATTATGACATCGATTTGGGAGGCAAATCACTTTCTAGCGAAGATTTAGGTGCTATTGAAAAGAAAATGAGACAATTAGCCGAAAAGAAAAATCCATTTTTGCGAAGCGAAGTTTCAAAAACAGATGCTATTCAATATTTTACCGAAAAAGGAGACCAATATAAATTAGAATTGCTCCAAGATTTGAATGATGGCGAAATTACGTTTTATCAACAAGGAAATTTCACAGACCTTTGTCGTGGACCACATTTCCCCAATACAGGCTACATCAAATCTAAAAAATTGATGAGTATTGCGGGAGCCTATTGGAGAGGAAATGAAAAAAATCCTATGATGACTCGTATTTATGGGATTACATTTCCAAAACAAGCCGATCTAGATGCACATTTGGCTATGATAGAAGAAGCCAAAAAGCGTGACCATAGAAAATTAGGAAAAGATTTAAGTATTTTTGCTTTTGACGATATGGTGGGACAAGGACTTCCACTTTGGCTGCCAAATGGAGGTATTATTATTGAAGAATTAGAAAAATTAGCAAAAGAATCGGAACAAGCCGATGGATATCATAGAGTAGTGACTCCACATATAGCCAAAGAAATTATGTATCAGACTAGCGGTCACCTTCCTTATTATGCCGATAGTATGTTTCCTCCAATGGAAATAGATGGTACCAAGTACTATTTGAGAGGAATGAACTGTCCACATCACCACAAAGTTTTTGATGCAGAACCTAAATCATACAAAGATCTACCATATAGATTGGCAGAATATGGTACATGCTACCGATACGAACAAAGTGGAGAGCTTTTTGGGCTTATGCGTGTGCGTGTGCTGCACATGAACGATGCTCATATTTATTGTACAAAAGAACAATTTGAAAGCGAATTCAAAAAAGTAAATGCTATGTATTTGAAATATTTCAAAATATTTGGAATAGATAAATACAAAATGAGACTTTCGCTCCACGAACCTAGCAAATTGGGTGTAAAATATATCAACGAACCTCAATTGTGGCAAGAAACTGAAGATATGGTTCGTCAGGTATTGATCGATTCGGGAATTCCTTTTGAAGAAGTAAAAGATGAAGCGGCTTTTTATGGTCCTAAAATTGACGTAGAAATAGTAAGTGCAATTGGACGTTGGTTTACATTGGCAACCAATCAAGTAGACTTTAATTCGGGCAATACATTCCATTTGAAATTTACCAATAGTAATAACGAGCCTGAAGTTCCTTTAATCATTCACCGTGCGCCTCTTGGGACACATGAGCGTTTTATTGGATTTTTGCTAGAACATTTTGCGGGAAATTTCCCAACGTGGTTGGCACCTCAGCAAATAGCGGTATTACCTATTAGCGACAAATTTATGGAATATGCACAGAAAGTTAATGAATCG
>CAZUUI010000213.1:0-3831 GCA_964622955.1 uncultured Chitinophagaceae bacterium
TGGCTTAATTGCTGGCGATTTATATCGTGATGGTAGTGGATATGTTCGTATTGTATAAATTTGTTATATTGCAATAAAAAAACAACAAAAGAATGAAAACAAATGCAGATTTATTAAACCTAATTCAGCTTTTAAATGCGAATGTAGGCGAGGCAAAAACAAAAGGTCAAAAAAAATTAGTAAAGATTGGCGAAAGATTAAAGCCATTTATTGATGATTTTAACGATAAGCGTGAGGAAATTCGTTTAGATGCTGCATCAGTTGACAAGGATGGCAATTTAATCACAAACGAAAAAGGAGAATATTCGTTTAATAAAGAGGGAGTTAAGAAGTTAAATAAGCAAATCAAGGATTTACTTTTAGAAACTTTGGATTTTACTCCAATTCCAGTAATCAATCCTGAGGGCTTAGAAGCTTATTGGTTTCTTGATGGATGGATTTCAGGAGTAGAATTTAAAAAAGCAGAAGAAATAGAACTATAATATGGCAACACAATTTGATTGGATCATCGTTCAGCTTGACACAAAACCACAAGATGGCGATTTACTTGATGTGGTATCAGTAGTACATTGGAGAAGAAGAGCTACCGATGGCGATTATATTGCAGAGTCTTATGGTGCTATGGCTTGTCCAACTCCAAGTGAAACTGATTTTACTGCTTATCCTGATTTAACACAAGAGCAAGTTGAGTCTTGGTTAGATGCTGGACTTGATGTATTAGCAATTGATAATGGCTTAGTTTCTAATATTGAGAATCAAAAGAATCCACCTATTGTTATACTACCTTTACCTTGGGCATAATGAATTTTGACGACATAATCGTACCATCAATTACTGGGGCAATCGGTGCTTTTGTTACTTGGCTTGCTGGCAGAAAGAAAGAGAATGTAGAGGTGCAAGGTAGCGAGATAACAAATACACAGGAAGCAATTAAAATATGGCGAGAGATGGCAGAGGATATGTCAAATAAAGTAAAAGAGTTAAGCGACAAGGTAGATTTACTAACACAAGAAGTTCACAACTTACGAAGCGAAAATAGCGATTTAAAATTAAAACTTGGATTAGATGGTAACGAGCCAGCAAGCACTAAAAAAGTACGGAGCAGCAAGCCAAAGCAATCCTAATTTAATTCTTTGGGATGTACCAACTGAATTAGAGATCGGAGTTATTCCGAAGCGAATCTATTGCAATAAGGATATGGTAAAGCCTTTGACTGCTGCATTTAAAGCTTTAATTTCTACGGGTTGCATTAAGGAGCTTAAAACTTGGGATGGTTGTTTCAATATCCGAAATAAGAGAGGATTATCTTCTATGAGCCTTCATTCTTGGGGAATTGCTATTGATATGAATGCTTTTGCAAATCCTCTTGGACTTACAAGAGATCAAATTAAAGCAAAAGGATTAACTCCATTTAGTGAAGAATTCCTTAATTGCTTTAGAAAAAACGGATTTGATTGTGGAGCTGATTGGAAGTCTCGTCCCGATTTTATGCATATGCAATTAGCATCAATATAGTGTTGCATTTTTAATATTATGTTTGTATATTTAGGCAAACAAATATATAATTATGTGGCATAGAATTGAAGATTCAAATTATGAAGTTTCAAACTTAGGACAAGTAAGAAACATAAATACCAAACAAATTAGAAAATTAAGAGCTGGAGTAACATCTCCTTATCTTATGGTTCAAATTTATATTGGTAATGGAAAGCGAAAAAATTATTTAGTTCATAGATTAGTTGCTAAATATTTTATTGAAAATCCATATAATAAAGAACAAGTTAACCATATTGATGGTAATAAATTAAATAATATTTATTGCAATTTAGAATGGGTAACTCCGAAGGAAAATATGTATCACGCTTTAAAGTCTGGATTATATAAAAAATATAATAATCAAACTTATAAAGGAAAGTTTGGAGCTGAGCATAATAGAAGTATCAAAATTGAATGCAATGGAATTATTTATAATGGATATTCAGAAGCAAGCAGAAAAACTGGAGTGCCTATTTCCACTATTTCAATGGCAATTAAACAAAATAGAGCTTGTAAAGGAATGCACTTCCAATTATCTAAAATATAATGGATCAATACACTAATTTAATTAAGGCAGTAACCAGTTTACTGCTTTTATTTTTTGTGGCTTATGTTTACAAATCTTGTAAAAAAGAGCCAATTTCTTTGCCAACTTCACAAAAAATCGTAATAAAAAATGAAATCATTAAAATCGATTCCTCTATTAATCGGATTCCTTTTACTTTTTCAGATAGCGAAAGGACAAATTTCCTACAAAATTACAGGACATTCAGGTAAGCAGATTTGTATTCCAGTTACCAAAATGGATACAATCATTCACGACTTACAAGAGCGGAAGTATCTACTAAAGAAAGATTCTTTGAATAAGGCTTATATTTCGATTCTGACGGACGAAAACTACAATAGGCAAACAAAGATATATGAAACCGAAAAATCTCTTTATATTAGCGAAAGCAAGCGCAAACGAAACGGATGGCAAAGAAACTTATTTATACTCACAACAATAGTAACTTCCTACTTTTTAATCCGATGAATGAAAAGCTGACTACTGCTCAAGTTCTGGATATAATGCTTGATGTAATGCAACAAGTCAGCGATTCAGATGATGCTACCTTTGTCTTAAAGATGAAGCTCGCAAATAACATAGAGTTTTTAGTTGACCAATTAATGGCAGAATATGAGCAATCAATCGCAAAATAAAACTACACAGGAAGTTAGCCAAGAAGCATTAGAGCTTTATATCAGCGGTAAATTTCCAAGTCAAGGATCAATCGTTAGGCATTTGCTCGGAATTTATCCACACATAAATAAAGAGCTTCTTCGCATTGCTTTGCTTCGCAGAGTTCAAAGATACAAGCGAATTAATAGCCATCCAGCTTTAACTACCGAATGCGAATCAGTTGGCTTACCTGTTGAGAATGTTTCTAATTATTGGTATAAGGGAAAGCAATACTCAATTCACGTTAAAGGCGATAAGCAAAAGACTTATGAGGAAATCAGAGATGAAATTGTGGCAGAGATGCAAACTTATTCTCCAGTCTATCCTACTATTGTTAGAGATAATATTGCTGATGGACATCTTCTTGTTGTCGATCCTGCTGACATCCATATTGGAAAGCTTGCTACGGCTTATGAAACTGGGGATTCTTACAATGTTGAAATCGCTATTCAAAGAGTTTTGGATGGTGTTAGGGGCATTGTCCAAAAAGCTCAAGGATTTAATATTGACCAAATTTTATTTATAGCTGGTAATGACATACTACACACTGATTCAGCCAAGCGAACTACCACGAGCGGCACTCCACAAGACACTGATGGAATGTTTTACGAGAATTTCTTATGTGCCAAGAAGCTATATGTTGAAGTAATCGAACTACTTCTGCAAGTTGCAGACATTCACTTCGTATTCAATCCATCTAATCACGACTATCAAAGCGGATTCTTTTTAGCTGATGTGATTCAATCTTGGTTTAGGTTATGCCCTAACATTCGATTCGATTGTAGCATAGCGCATCGCAAGTATTACCAATACGGAAGCAATCTAATAGGAACTACTCACGGCGATGGAGCGAAGCCACAAGACTTGCCAATGTTAATGGCAGTAGAAGCGAAAGAGATGTGGGCAAATACTGAACATAAATATGTTTATAGCCATCACTTGCACCATAAAGTAAGCAAGGATTATATTGGAGTAACCGTAGAAAGTTTGAGATCGCCAAGCGGAACTGATTCTTGGCATCACCGGAACGGCTACCAGCACGCTACAAAAGCAGTTGAAGGATTTATTCATCATAA
>CAZUUI010000214.1:0-3828 GCA_964622955.1 uncultured Chitinophagaceae bacterium
TTTTAAACATGTAGATGAATTTAAAAATTCAATGAACAGAAAAACAATTGACTTATACGCATATAATAAATTAAGTCAAGCAAAACAGATTAGAAATTTAATTGAAATTTGTGGTAAAGAATTAATTGAAAGTATATTTAGAAATAAATTAATTAATGTAATATATCTTAAAGAAGAATAAATTTACTAAATAATCTACTTCCCCATAATCTCCTTCCAATCCAAATGCGTATTTTCGTGGAATTGAAACTCGATAAGTATTTTGGTGGATTTTGCTATTATTTCTTCAAAATCAGCTTGATTACAAGTATTAAAGGCATAATATGTAGCGGTGGATAACTGGGCTATCGTTTCAAAGCTATGAGAATGCGGTGTGGCTATGGCTTGCCACGCTTTTTCGGAGAATTGTGGGTGTATATTGTCGAATATTTTACCGCCGTAGTTGTTGAGAATGATAACGGTAAGTTGAGTTATTTCATTCATTGCCAGAAAAGCATTGACTTCGTACAGCGCCGATACATCGCCCAATACACAAACTACGTGTTCCGCTGGATTGGCTTTCTTCCAACCAATAGCGGTAGCCAGCACACCTTCTATCCCACTCGTGCCTCTATTGGTGATATGGACGAGGTCTTCTCTATCCTGCCACAAACTCCAGTTTGCATAGCGAATCGCTGAAGAATTTCCCCAAAAAATAGCACTATTTTTGGGTGCATTTTGTATAATTTGATTACAAATTTTAAATTCCGAATAGGATATACTTTCTATGTAGCTTTTGATAGCATTTTGCGATGTTTTTTCACGATTTTGCCAAAACAACTTAAACTCTTTACCTATACAACTATCCTTATTTTTAAATAAATGTTCAACGCTTTCTCCAATATTTTCATTTAATATAAAAAAGAAATTATTAACCAAATTATCCCACGTTCTAGGATAGGATGCGATATCAATATGCGTCAATTGAGGCATTTTTTTAAAGAAATTTCGGGCTCTTTTTGAAAGCATCGTGCCTCCAATTGTAATTAAAACATTGGGGAAAAATTCAGTAGGAATTTCTCCATACAACAACGAATCTATTCGAGTGCAATTAGACGTAGCAAAGCAATTGCTATTAATTTCCGAAAAAAGGATTACATCATCTCGCTGGCTCAGCGTTTCTAATATCGTATTCAATGACTTATCAGGCAATAATTCCGATACATAAATAGCTATTTTGGCATCGGGAGGAATGTTTGGATATGGAAGTGGGCTTTTTGTTATTTTTTCAAAATCAAACGTATACGAGACTTCTTTTTCCATGCCATACAAAGGTTCCGAAAAAGGAAAATTGATATGAATTGGACCGTTGTAAGAATTCTGCGCAACTATTTTCAATACTCGTTGCGCTTCTTCATACGTCATAGACTCTTCCATTTCCAGCGACAACTGGATATAGTTTTTATAAATCTCAAATTGCTGAATCGTTTGATTTTCGCCTTTCCCTTCCCAACCTTTGGGTCTATCGGCGGTCAGTATCCAAAGCGGCACATTTTGATAATAGGCTTCTACAATTGCAGGGGCAAAATTGAGCACCGCAGAACCCGATGTACATACCAATACCACAGGTTTTTGCTTATTTTTGGCAATGCCTAACGCTATAAAAGCGGCTACTTTTTCATCAAAATACGAAGTAATTTGAAAATGGGGATCTTCGGAAAAAGAAAGGATAAAAGGTGCATTTCGAGATCCTGGGCAAAGCACTACGTCCGTAATTCCTTTTTGTTTGAGAAAAGAAATTATGAATTGAACGCTCTTTTTATCCGAAATCATCATCTTTTTAACCTATACCCAATAAATCTTTCATCCCAAATACGCCTTTTTTTCCATAGAGAAATTCGGCGGCTCTTACGGCACCAACCGCAAATCCCTTACGACTAAAAGCGGTATGCTTAATTTCGATAGCGTCTATTTCCGATTGATAATTGACGATATGCGTTCCCGGCACATGTTCTTCACGCAAGGCTTTAATAGCTATTTCAGAAGACTTAGTAGCCGTATCCAATGCCCACGCATCAAACGAATTGCTCGAAAGCGAAATTAAATCTTGAGCGAGTTTGATTGCTGTTCCACTCGGTGCATCTTTCTTTTGTGTATGATGTATTTCCGTCATATCCAATTGATATTCAGAATAAGGTTGCATCAAAGCATTTAATTTTTTATTCAATTCAAAAAATAAATTGACTCCTATGCTATAATTGGGCGACACAAAAAGGGATTTCCCCTCATTTGAGGCAATGTCTATGGCTTCAGAGGTATTCCAGGAAGTTGTTCCCACCACTACAGGCACATTGGCTTCAAAACATTTTTTTACATTTGAAAAGGCTGCGTTGGGTTCGGTAAATTCTATCGCTACATCGGCATTTTTTAGATTTTCTATAGTAAATTCATGCAGATTTTTCTCTCCAATTTTCAATACCACTTCATGTTTGCCTTCTGCAATTATGATTTGCTCTATTTCTTTGCCCATTTTGCCATAACCAATCAGTGCTATCTTCATTTTTAATTATTTTTATAAAATTTTGGGAATATGTTTACTTTTTTTCTTTATCAAGTACGAAAAAGTGAGTCCACCACCAAACGCATAACTTTGTGGTAATTCTATTACACTTGGCTGCACTTTCATTGACAAATTATCGCTTACATCAAAACTCATCAAATGCGCATCAATAGTGGCATCGATGATATTAATACCATAAAAGAGGACACCCAAAACCAATGCTAAATCGCGATTATTTCGATAATTATTCTTGTATTGAGTTACTTGGTTTAGATTAGTACTGCCATTATAGGCAATATTATTGGTAGAAATGGTATCGAGAAGGCTCAAATAAGACGTTTTGGCACTTTGATATTCGGAGTTATTAGAAAAATACATATAGGTAAAAGCCGCTAAACCAGCCCAAACAATAGGTGCTTTCCAATACTTCTTATTATATATTTGTCCTGCGCCAGGAACTATTGCGGATAAAAAAGCAGAACGAGCGGGACGGGGTTTGAAGATTGTACTTTTTTTGGAAAAAGTGTCTTTCAACATCAATGTTTTTAATTTATTACTATCTTGAGCATATAATTTGCACGAACAAAATATTAAAAAAACAAAGAAAAAACGCATCAACAAGCTTATTTAACAATCAATTCGATAATACGAGCCAATTCTTCTTCATTGTGAAACGGCACAACAATTGAGCCTTTGCCATTATTGCTATTAATAGCTACTTTAGTGCCTAATTCAGAAGATAACTCATCTTGCCATTGTCTAATTTCGGGACTAACAACCTTGCTAGATGCAGGTTTTTTATTTTTCTTAAATTCTAATCGATTCGCTACCAAAGCTTCGGTTTGTCTTACACTTAAGCTTTTGTCTATCACTTCATTAAAAATGCTCAATTGCATATCAATTTCGTCTACACCTGCCAATGCACGTGCATGACCCATCGAGATTTTATCTTCACGAACCGCAACTTGAATATCAGGCGGTAATTTTAGCAAACGAATATAATTAGAAATAGTAGAACGTTTTTTGCCTACACGCTCCGCCAAAGAATCATGATTGAGTTCGCATTCGTCTATCAATCGTTGATAATTCATACCTATCTCTATAGCATTGAGTTCTTCACGCTGGATATTTTCGATCAAAGCCATTTCCAACGCCTCTTGGTCATTGGCTGTACGAATATATACAGGCACTTCTTCCAATCCTGCCAACTTTGACGCACGCAATCTTCGCTCTCCCGAAATAAGTTGATACTTATCTTTTGACAATTCACGAACCGTCAAAGGCTGTAT
>CAZUUI010000215.1:0-3771 GCA_964622955.1 uncultured Chitinophagaceae bacterium
TAAAATGCAAATTGAGTGTGTCATTGATGAAAAAAACACACCAGAATATTACAAAAGTAAAAAGTAAATTAAAAACACTAACTGATGGAATTTTATAGTCGCGAAATACAAATCATGCGTCAATCACAAAGTAAAATGGCTTTGGAATATGTTCAATCAGTTGGTGTTTCTGTTACTTTAGAAGAATTAGTAAGAATTACTGATTTATTTGTGGAAATATGTTTAAGACCACAAGATGATGACCTTAAAAAAAGAATTAAGGCATTAGATAAATGGTTAGAAGAAAAAAAGAAAAATGGATAAGCACGAAGCTGAAGAATATTTGAAAAAATTACAAGAAATCGAAAAAACAATAAATTCAGATAATGAAGAAAATATTGATTTAGATTTTTTAGATGATATTAATGATTTATTAAGTAAATTAGATAAAGAAATTAATGTTGGAAATTTATCGGAATCTAAAACACCTGAGTTTGATTTCAGTGTAAAAGTTAAAGTAAAAAAATTACATGAAAATGCGGTAATTCCATCATATTCAAAACCAGGTGACGCTGGTATGGATTTAACAATTACTCGTGAAATTGAAAACACTACACATAGCGTTTCTTATGGTTTTGGAATAGCTATGGAAATACCTAAAAATTATGTAGGTTTAGTATTCCCTCGTTCTTCAGTTAGAAACCAAGATTTAATTTTATCAAATTGTGTTGGTGTAATTGATAGTGGATATAGAGGGGAAATTCAAGCAACATTTAAAAAAACCAATGGATTAGATTCTATTAAATATAAGGTCGGTGAAAGAGGTGCTCAGATTATAATTTTACCATATCCCAAAGTTTCGATGATTGAAACTGACCAATTATCCGATACCGAAAGAGGAGAAGGTGGATTTGGATCAACTGGTAATTAATGTATATTTATAATCAATAAACCAAGTTTAAAACTTAAAATTTTGGCTTTAAAACAGAAAAGTAGAAGAGAACAACCAACCACCGTATTAGTAGAAGAAAAGAAAATATCACATAAAGATAGAATTAGGCAAATAATTAAAAAACCTAAAGAAAAATTCCTTACAAAAAACCAAGAAGAGTATTGGAGAATACTTGGTGAAAATCAAATTACCTTGTGTTTTGGACCTGCTGGTGTGGGTAAATCATATATAGCAATGAAACGTGCGGTTGACTTGTTATATGATGATTCAAACAAATATGAAAAAATTATAATTGTAAGACCGGCTGTTGAAGCGGAAGAAAAACTAGGTTCACTACCAGGTGGTTTAGAAGAAAAATTAGACCCATACATTTACCCATCATATTATTTATTAAATAAGATTATAGGTAAAGACGCACGTGAAACTTTAAAAGACCAAGGATATATCGAAGTTGCCGCTCTTGCATACATGAGAGGATGGAATGTTGATAATACAATTTTGGTATTTGAAGAAGCACAGAACGCAACCCCTGCACAAATAAAGTTATTGTTAACACGTATCGGATTTAACTCCAAATTTTTCTTATCAGGTGATTTGGAACAATCAGATAAATTCAAAGACAAAACTAAATCCGGTTTATACGATGCTAAAAAAAGATTAGAGGGTGTTAAAGGAATTGGTGTATTTGAATTTGGTAGTCAGGATATTGTTCGTAATCCAATTATCGGAGAAATATTAAATAGATACGATTAGTGTTTACTTATAATCAGTTCTATATTATATTTTCTCAATGGAAATATACATTAGTATTGATGGTGTAATTAGAAACACTATACAAAAATTTGATTATCACTATAACGACGCTTATTTAAATTCAGAATTTGAAAATGAAAACAATTTTGAATATGGAGTAATCGAACCAATCTATAACAATAATCTATTAAACTCTTACAAATTTCAATCTAAAGAAGAGTTCGAATTTTTCTTATTTATTGAATATCCTATCGAAATATTTGGTCACGCGGGATTAAGTTATTCAACGACGTTTACTGATTTGAATAGAATGATTTATGATAATCCTGAACATAATTTTACATTAATTGGTTGTGATGAGTTAGGTAAATCAAAACCCGCTACACTTTTCTTTTTATCTAAAAATGGTTTTTTGGGTAATAATATCAAATTCATAAAATCCGAAGATGTTTTAAGTTCTTGGAATGAATGTGATGTTTGGATTACTGATAATGAAAAAATAATTAATTCATGTCCTGAAAATAAATCTGTAATAAAATTCGTAACCTCTTATAATCAATACTTTACTTATAAAAAAGAAATAACTAAATTAACTGAAATAAACGAACCATGGTTGAAATTTACGGAAAAGAATACTACATCGACATCGATGGAATTACCGAAAAGTGTAGAACAGGAAATCAAATAAAAGATGAAGAAGGACAAGATGTTACAGAAGTTAACATATTCAAGTATGAAGTTATAAAAATGTGTTTGGATAGAGTACTCGGAGAATTTGAAGAACAAGATGAAAATTTAGGAGTATTCACATCTAAAAATACAAGTATATCATTCAAAATTGCATTTAACACTTTAATTAAAAATCAAATATTAATAGAAGACGATGAATAAAGAAAATATCGAAAAATTAGAATCAGCATTAAGTAGATTAGAAACTAAAGAAAATAACATTTATTTTTTAGTTTATGATACTAAAAACAATGCGAGAGCATCAGTTAAACATATCTATGATATGGTATTAACTTTAAGACAAAACGGTCACACTGCTAAATTATTGGTTGAAGACGAAACCTATACTAACGCTGAATGGTTAGGTGAAGAATATTCAGATATTCCTGTTGTTTCAATTAAAGGGGATAAAATTGAAATTAAAATAGAAGATGTTTTAGTTGTACCTGAATACTATTCTAATGTTTTACAACAATTATCAAACATTAGATGTATGAAAATTATGTTAGTACAACAAAAAGAATATATTTTTGAAACATTACCTATAGGTAGTCGTTGGAGTGATTATGGTTTTGATAGAGTAATTACTACCACTGAATCAACAAAAAAATATATTTTAGATATTTTTCCTGAATCTTTAGTTCATATAATTCCACCTATGATTGGTGATAATTTCAAACCAACTGATGGAATTACAAAACCATATATCGCAATAAAATGTAGAGATAGGGTTCAACAAAGAAAATTCATATCTGAATTTTATTTAAAATACCCACATTTACGTTGGGTTACATTTAGAGATATGGTACAAATGAATTATAGTGAATTCTCTGAAACACTTAAAGAATGTTTTGTTTCATTATGGGTTGACGATGAGAGTACATTTGGTACTTTCCCATTAGAGTCAATGAAATGTGGTGTACCTGTTGTTGGTAAAATACCAAAAAATGAACCAGATTGGTTATCTGAAAATGGTATGTGGACTTATGATGAAGATAAACTTATTGAAATTTTAGGAACATATGTTTTAGCTTGGTTAGAAGGTGTTGAATTAACAGAAGAAGTAAAAGATAAAATGAAGGAAACTCTATTACCTTATAGTTCAGATATCACAAAATCATCAATATTATCGGTGTTCAATTCATTTAATAACAAAAGAAGTGAAACTATTAAAAACGCATTAGACAAATTAAAACAAGAAAACAATGAACAATAAAAATATTACGATTTTATTACCAATCCATAAAATGGATGACGATTATAAAGAAATGTTGAAAAACGCATTATCATCTATTGAAGATTTTCATAATGATGTGACATTAATGATTATTTGTCCATCGGATGTAAAAAATCAAATT